>SKYG01000096.1 GCA_007128045.1 Bacteroidales bacterium
TCCTTTTTCCACACCTGGTATACCTCAGCAGTGATCAGGTCGCCAATTCTGTCCTGGTATTTTTTATACACACTGTCCTTCTCCAGCTCCATAATCTTTGATGCCAGGTTTTGCCTGATAGCCAGTATCTCCCGTCGTCCAAAATCACTCATCTTAACAGGTTCGGATACATCCTCCCCCACCTCAAAGTCAGGTTCAATCTTAATGGCTTCCGAATAGGCAATCTCGGAGTTTGCATCCTCAACTTCACCATCCTCAACGATGGTTCTGTTACGCCATACCTCCAGGTCGCCCTTGTCGATGTTTACGATAATGTCAAAGTTGTCAGATGATCCGAATTTTTTTTGCAACATGCTGCGAAAAACATCTTCCAGGATCAACATCATGGTAGAACGGTCGATATTTTTAAATTCCTTAAATTCGGAAAACGATTCAACCAGGTTTATACTTTCCATCTCCTTATGTTAATAGTTGACTTAATATGTTTAAATGTTTCAATACTATATGGATGGAGCCAATTAATATGCAGGCATTATTTTAGCCTCTTTGATAGTGGAAAAAGGAATCAGCATCACATCATCTTTATCGGTATCAGGGTTTTTCTTTTTTTTCCCCTTTCTAATGATCTCTTTTTCTATCCGGATACCCTCACCCTGTACCTCAACGAGCTTGCCCCTGATTTTTGTATCATCATCAAAAATGACGGCGATCAGGCGACCAATATTGTTTCGGTACTGCCTGTTAAGAACCAGCGGGCTGCCGAGCCCTACCGAAGAAACCTCCAACTCAAAATCTTCCTTGTCACGATCTAATGAGGCCTCAATATGGCGGCTTAGTGCGGCACAGTCAGAGATGGCAACACCTTGGTCTCCATCAATAAACACAGACACTTTATTGCGTGTGCTTACCTTGAGATCGACAAGAAATTTGTCGCTATTGATGAAATATGCGTTAATGGTTTCAGCCAGTTTGTCTTTATCTATCATAATCAGCTTGTCCCAATAAAAGAGGGGACTTATTTGCCCCCTCTCAAATTGACGTTCCAAATTTCAGTGCAAAGATAATACTTTTTTTGAAACAGAAAAAAACAAGCTGTTTTTTAGCGAATTAGCTTAGCTGGGAGCACTTATTATCATATCCCACCAATATACAGGTCATAGTACGTATCAAATAGCTGACCGGCACGCTCCTTAATATCCTCCTGACCAGCATCCTCGGCAACCATTCTTATACGTTGCAGGATGGCCAGGCCCTCCTGTTTGCGGTTCTCCAGGGCGTTAGCCCTTCTGCCTCTAAAGGAGAAATAATATTGCAGATCCTCACCATAAATATCGATCATTCTGTTGATCATCGCATTGGCTTTCTCGATCTCACCGGCATCATAGTATGATTCGGCAATGAACAGGGAGAAATAATTCATTGGAAGGCTGTGTTCAGGAACCTTCTCCTGAATTCTGTCAAGTACCCTCACGGCAGAATCGATCTTGTTTTCCTGAATCAAAGCATTGGCAAGGCGTTGGAATATATTTCTGAAGTTAATGGCAAGCCGTCGGTGGTCTTCATTTAAATAGACATTGGGATCGTGGATATTTCCCCATTGAAATTTATTCATCAGGTTGTCATACAAGATCCTCGTATTGATCCTTCCATCCTGACCATCTGTATTGGTTGACCTGATCGGGACGAGTCGATATGCCATACCCTCGAGCTGAAAATACTCCTGTAGTCCGATATAGGAATCGCCACCTGTGGTAATGGCAAAATAAACCGGACGATCCCAGTTGTTAGCCTGTAAAAAGTCAAGAACCATCATATGGTTTTTTTGCAAACCAAAATCATCGATTGTCCATTCAACTGCGGGCACGATCAGGTGTGCATCCTCCGGAGCCACGGTGCCATTGGCAACCACCTTGGCTGAATCTACAGGTAGTCTGAAATGTTTTGTAGGGATGTAGTCTTCCATTCCCCTTCCGGTACGAATTCTTGTTCTTGGGGTATCATCAGCAATAAAGTCAACCACGCTTCTAAGGTTTTGGAAGCCAGTAAGATTCTCGTTTTCCAGGATATACACAAAGTCGCGCGTTCCATCGCGGTACTGCCGGGGTTCTAAAGTAAATGGCAAAGGATCTCCCTCGTAAGTTTTTCTCCTGACCATGTTGTCGATATACCAGTCTGCATTCAGCAGGCTAAGGTTTACCACCTTGATGTCTGTCCTGATGCCTTCTACCTCCTGGACATACCATAGAGGGAACGTATCGTTATCGCCGTTCGTAAAGATGATGGCATTGGGAGCACATGATTCCAGGTAGTTGATGGCCACGTCGCGTGTCGCATACCTGTTGGAACGGTCGTGGTCATCCCAATTCTCGCGTGCCATATTTACCGGCACCAGCAGCAGACTCGCTGCCACGGCAAGAATGGCTGAAAGATTCGGTTTTAGCTTCTTCGACAAAAAGTCGATCAGTGACAGGACTCCCAGTCCGACCCAAATGGAAAACGCATAAAATGAGCCGATGTATGAATAATCCCTTTCTCTGGGCTGGAATGGTGTTTGGTTGAGGTACACAATAATGGCCAGCCCAGTCATGACAAACAAGGATCCAATGATCAGCGCATCGTTAGGATTTCTTTTCAACTGGTATAAAAAGCCGGCCAGCCCCAGCAAAAAGGGCAACATAAAATATTTATTTCTTCCCTTATTATTTCGCATGCTTTCGGGAATGTTTTGTGGCCCCAGCCTCATCTCATCCAGAAATGGTATTCCTGAAATCCAGTTGCCATCTACCGGGCTGCCATGACCCTGGATGTCGTTTTGGCGACCGGAGAAGTTCCACATGAAATAGCGCCAGTACATATGACCCGCCTGGTAGGAAAAGAAGAAACGCAGATTTTCAGAGAATGTGGGTTTGTTGATGGTTTCGACAGAGCCGTCGCGTCGTGTAACCCTGACTGGTCTTCCCTTTACATTGCCCCAGCTTTGGTAGCCGGAGATATGAGACTGCTGCCGGTTGCTGTACATACGGGGAAAGATGGTGGTAAACTCCGGATCATAAACCGACTCCAGGCCAATACGCGGATTGATGATTTCGTATCGTCCGGTCTGTCTGTTCTTGCCCCACACTGGTTTCCCATCCTGGGCATCAATTACGGGTGCGTTGTAATACGGCCCATGTACCAAAGGCCAGGCGCCATATTGTTCCCGCCCCAGGTAGGCCTTCATCGACAGGGCATCCTTGGGAGCATTTTCATTGATCGGCACATGGGCATTAGACCGGATCACCAGCATAAAGAAAGATGAATAGCCTATCACTATAAAGGTAAAGCACAGCAGCACGGTATTCAGCACCACCTTTTTGTGCTTCTGCGTATAATAGAGTCCGTATGTGATACCCCCTATCAAAACGATGAAAAAGGCCAGTGTACCGCTATGGAAAGGCAGACCAAGTGTGTTCACAAAGAACCTTTCGAAGCGCCAGTCGAGGTTCAGCAGACCCGGAATGATCACTTCCATGATGGCCCCCAGCAGGGCTACCGAGATCACGCCGGTATAAATAATACCTTTGGTGCTGGGCTTGTAGTTTTTGAAATAGTATACGAATACGATGGCCGGGATGGCGAGCAGATTCAACATATGCACCCCGATCGACAGGCCTACCACATAGGCGATGAGCACCAGCCACTTGTTTGAATCCTTTTCGTGGGCTACGGCCTCCCATTTCAGGATGACCCAAAACACGAAAGCTGTCATGAGCAGGGAGGTGACATATACCTCGGCTTCTACCGCGGTAAACCAGAAAGAGTCGCTGAAGGTAAGTGTCAGGGCACCGATGGCGGCGCTTCCGAAAATGGCCAGGGCTTTTTCTTTGGTTACCTGGGCGGCGCCAACGACAAGCTTTTTTGCCATGATGGCGATGGTCCAGAACAAGAACATGACCGTGAGGCCTGCAGCTACGGCCGACATGGTATTGATCCAGAACGCCACTTTGCTGACATTGCCGAAAGCAAGCAAAGAAAATATGCGTGCCATCATCTGATAAAGAGGTGCTCCTGGCGGGTGGCCTATTTGCAGCTTGTAAGACACGGCAATACGCTCGCCACAATCCCAGAAACTGACAGTAGGCTCGAGGGTCATCATAAAGATCATCGTGGCGAAACCAAAAAGGCCCCATCCCATGATGTTATTGATCTTTTTATACAAGCGATCGTCCATAGTGATGCGATTAAGAATACAGATATGATGTGTTGTTTGCTATGATTATCGTTTTCAGGGTTCAAATCAAATGTAAGGCATGCATAATATCAGCGTGAACCCGTTAAAACCGGCTGCGAAGTTAAAAAAAAAGGTATAAAAAACCGGGATTTTAACATTCTTTCCTTGTGATAAAAAAGATTTTATTTAACTTTGCCGCTCCAAAGAAAAAAATTGACCGATGGTGTAACGGTAGCACTACAGTTTTTGGAGCTGTCTGTCCAGGTTCGAATCCTGGTCGGTCAACATTAAGAAAGAGAAAACCCCTGTACCACAATGTGATGCAGGGGTATTTTTTTGTTAGCTCACAGTCGAGTGTGTCAGTCCAACCAGCTTACAGAGTATACTCTAATTAAGCCGTGGGTTGTAAACGCCGGTAACCCGGGAGCCAAAGGTGTAGGATAAGCCGATGTTGGCACGGAACTGGTAGCTGGTGGCCCTGCGGCGCTGCTCAAGGAGTATCTCTTCGAGCGACAAATCAGCTTTGGGTATGGCCACCTGGTCGTTGATAAACTCATAATTGCTGCTTACATTCAATGACAGTCCCGCAACAATTCGAAAATTGATATTGGCAAAGACCTCTGCCCGGTTGGAAGCAAAATCATGAAAATGGTGGAATCCGGTTAAGCCAGCCCGGATGGTTCCCCAGGGCTGGCGGAAATCAGATGCGAGAACCAGGGCCTGCCCAAACATAAACTCTTCGGTTTGATCAAAAATGGTCTCTTCAACATAATCGTAATACCCGGCTCCCATCTTCCAGGCCAGTGTAATTGACCGTCTGGTTGCCTCATCATAAGGGAATAAACTGTATTCTATTGCCGGAGAAATTATTCCGCTGAAGTTTAGGTTATCATATGTGCTGATGAAAATGTCACCAAAGACTCCGACACCAAAGTGATCACCAATACTTTTAATATAGTAGCTGTCAAACCCGCCCCTTACCCGGGTTGAGATGATCGTTCCATTATCTGTATCAAATTTTCGCTCATAATAATTGCCATAAGGGCGCAGTCTGGTTTTTGACTCCCGGGTAATCCTGTCAGCGAAAAAACCATACCTGATATGTAATGAGCTTCTGGTCTCCTCCTTGTTGAGGTTGTAACCACCATATGTTTCGAACACCCAGTAATTCCAGGGATCCCTGTCTTCCTCTTCCTCCTGATCAAAAAGTTCTATTGTGTCATAATACACCCACATCCGGGATGAGAGTGAAGAAGCGGCAATAAAGGGGGCCAGCCCCATCTTGATTGTTTTGGTATATCCGGTCCTGGTCTCGTAAAAATTATTGGAGGATGGAGCCCAAAAATCAAGCTCATAGTTTTTATCTTCAAAGCTTCCATATCCAATAAAAGAGATACTGTAGGTAACACCAGTGGTACCTGAAGCATGGGTAGACATGATAATGTGCACATCAGCAAGGTCTTTGTCCCTGACATACACCACAATGGGAATCTCCTGTCTTATATAATCGAGGTCTATACTACCTGGTATATCAAGAAATACACTGAGGGTGCTGTTATTGCCGCCCCTTTGAGCCAGGACGTTGCTACAAACAAAAAAAGAGAGAAACAGTAAACTTATAGAAACTCTCTTTGTAATTTTTAAAAATAAAGCCATTAGATAATCCACTCAACCATATTGAATAACTACCAAAAACCATAAAATTAAACAAATTAAAACCATTAATTCCCTAAAGCAATCAATGTTAAGAAAATTTATGACCAGCTTATCATAGCAGGCCGGTCAGGCCCCTGTGAGGACAGGTCAGGCCCCATGAGGACAGGCCAGGCCCCTGTGAGGACAGGTCAAGCCCCTATGAGGACAGGTCAAGCCCTGTCCC
The DNA here is from genome assembly GCA_007128045.1 of Bacteroidales bacterium. Classification (GTDB taxonomy): domain Bacteria; phylum Bacteroidota; class Bacteroidia; order Bacteroidales; family UBA7960; genus SKYG01. Next base: position 6,090 of record SKYG01000096.1, read on the forward strand.
TACAGTGCAATGCCTGAATATTGGGAGGCCGGTCGAGCCCGGCCTATAAAATGTGAGGTACTGAATGCAGAATAAAAATCCAACAAGAATATGACATGCATTCCTTACGAACACATGCAGATAGGGATAAACGTATTATTCAGACAATGATGACATTCCGGCAAGGCTTACCCAGGAAGCACATACCCATAAATAGCGAAAAAGTGGCTGATGGCACCGCCCAGCACAAAGAGGTGCCACACCACATGGTTGTAAGGGTTTTTCTCTGTACGAAGGTAAAAGATGACCCCTGCACAGTACAACAATCCTCCAAATGCAAGCCAGTAGAGTCCGCCAGATGGTACTTCCCTGATCAGCGGCCTGATGGCGATAATAATTACCCATCCCATGAGAATATAAATGAACGCCGACAACCTCCTGTAGCGGGGGTTATAGAAAAACACCTTGTAAATTACCCCGGCAATGGCCAGGCCCCAGATAACACCGAATATGGACCACCCCCAGGGGCCACGAAGACTTACCAGCATAAAAGGGGTGTAGGTACCTGCGATCAGGATATAAATGGAGGCATGGTCAAATATATTCAGGAATGCCTTGATGCGCTTGTTCTGGAATGCATGATAGAGCGTTGATGCGGTGAACATGGTAATCAGGCTGGCGCCATAAATGCTGAAGCTCACAATCTTCCATGCATCACCGGCAGGACTGATGGCGGCAAGCACCACCAAAATTACCAGGGCCGCTATGCTTAACAACACGCCAACACCATGGGTGATGCTGTTCAGTATCTCGTCAAGGTAATGAAGCCATCGCTTTCTTTGCATGATTGCCGGAATGATGACCACAAATGTAGGTAATTAAACCATTTTGGGATGAGATTCTTCATAATTTAACGATTGAACGTATGTAAACCGTTTTCTCAAGCTAAAACCTTCAGAAGAGTCAGTTTCCCTTTGGATTCTACTGTTTTTTCCATATATTTCGCAAAACTTTGAATCTTTGTATGATGGTGGTATTTCGTTATTTTCTTTACTGTGTGTCGTGCGTTCTGATGATCCTTCCGGGTATACCAGGTGCAATGGGCCAACGCGCAATCATTTCAGGAGAACATGAGTCGATTCGTTCCCGTTCTCAAGCTTACCTGCCGGGAAAATCGGCCGACCAGGAGGTAATGTACCCGGGTAACTGGCTCAACGCATCCAGAGATGTGGTCTATACCCTGGAGGATGATGAAGGATATGTGGTTGGCACCAATGCTTTTGGAGACCTCGCCAAAGGACAAGTATTCAGGGTGGACGAACCGTATAGTATCCACGGTGCCTTTTACTGGATTGGACATATTGCAGGTAATGAAGGACAGGTTCATTTCCGCATCTGGTCTTTCGACGGGGAACCAAAAGAGATCATCGCTTCTGTAAGTATTCCTGTTGCTGATATTTCTGCCGCCGACGATGTTGAAGAGGCCTTTTATGTAGCGTTTGACCCTCCCCTGCAGGTCACCGCCGATTATCTGATCGGCTTCGACATGTCAGACATTGGAAGTGCAGAGATCGGTCTGTTCTCGACCTTCGACGGTGATGGCGACGGTCTTGACCTTGCCTGGGAACAGTGGAGTGACGGGGGCTGGTATACCCTTTTAAGTGCCTGGAAGCTTGACATCGACCTGTCAATATTTCCCGTGGTCAGCCATGAGGGCTCAGACCCCGACCCGGACCCTGACCCAGACCCGGACCCGGATCCGGATCCCGATCCTGATCCTGGATTTGCAGGGGGCAATGGCAGCCTGGGAGATCCTTTTCAGGTCAGCACAGCCACACACCTTTCGTTGATCCACAAACACCTGGATGCCCATTTTATGCAGATCACCGATATCGATCTGGGCAGCGATAAGCAGAATAATAGCGAAAACTGGCTGCCTATAGGCAATGAAGCAACTTGTTTTACAGGCAGCTACAATGGAAACGGATACACCATCTATAACCTGATTGTCAACAATCCCGGAGAAAGCTATGCCGGACTGTTTGCCTGCCTGAACCACGCCACCATACGCAACCTCACACTAAATGAAGTAACCCTGGAGGGTAATATGCAGGTAGGTGGGCTGGCCGGACAATCAACCAATAGCCATCTTGAAAAGGTACATGTCACCGGAGTTATCCTGGGCAACACCTATACTGGTGGCCTCCTGGGAATGATGGTCGGTGGCACGGTACATCTTTCATCATACTCTGGTGTACTGAATGGTTCGATCTATACCGGAGGCATTGCCGGCTATGCCACCGCAGGCGCCAGCATCAACCAGAGCTTTACCATGGGCACCATTAGCGGGGAGAGCCATGTGGGCGGGTTAGCAGGTCTTATGGGAGATGTATCTGATGGCGATGTCTACGAGTCGGGCACCCCCGCTTCCCTGACAACCACACGGGAAACAAAAACCGTCACATCGCCCCAGGGAGAAGAGGTGTTTATCGGGTTGAGTGACGGCACCGGGGCCAGAATACCTGCCCTTGAAGGCGCCTTTGAGGGAACCCTCGAGCGCGACGACAACGACCTGTCGCTCGACGACCTGCTCCAACAGGGCACCCCCCTGGCCCTAAGCGGCGCAAAAAGAATGCTGAGGCTCACCGGCACGGAAGACCCAGATGGACTCGCCCCCGTGATCAGCATACCGGAAGTGGATGCAGGAAGCGTGAATCTGGAAACCATCAATGCCATCA
>SKYG01000291.1 GCA_007128045.1 Bacteroidales bacterium
AGGCTGCGGATACCCATTCTTCCTTGGGTAAATGGGAAATGGTCAGCATTGGACATCCAAACTATTTCGAAGGAGCATCCAATGACACCATGCTTTATTTTACAGGTAATCAACCCAATCTTGGACCGGCCGACTCGCCACTTGAATACACCTTTATTGCACCCGAAACTGCCACATACGAATTGGCCATTCGTTCCAGCAGAGACTTAAGAGATGCACGAAATGATGAGTGTAACGACTTTTTTGTTAGGATGGCGGGCGATTTTGAACCCGGGCACAACACTTTTTCTAAGAGTGTGTTAACTTCAAATACCAAGCATTATTTTTCAAGTGTTCCTACTAAACAATGGGGATGGACAGTATTGGGCGAGAGAAGAATTGATGGAGTGAATGTCAAATTAAGATTTCGATATGCTTTAAAACAGGGGGAAGAGTATACTTTAACTGTTTCGGGTCGCTCACAGCGTGCGATCATGGATTATATTATTTTGTTTAATACTTCCAGGGTTTCACAAAATCAGGCTCATAATGCTACACTGATAATGGAAACTCCTCCTGAAGGGAGTTTAATGATTATTCTTGATGAAACCCGGGGTACTGTAACTAAAAATCCTGATAAACCGGTTTACGATCCCGGTGAAGAAGTTGTATTAACAGCAATTCCGGAGCCCGGATTCATATTTGATAGCTGGGGATTGGATGTAAATAGCACTGACAATCCATTAACAGTTACAATGAATTCAACCATGAATATTCAGGCAAATTTTGATGTTGCCCCTCCGGCTGATGGAAGCCTGATTATCGATGTTAATGATATTCGCGGTACTGTTTCGAGAAACCCCGATAAAATTGTATTCGATCCCGGTGAGATCGTGGTAGTTACTGCGGAGTCTAATCCAGGGTATGTTTTTCAAAACTGGTCCGGCGATATTACAAGTGATGATAATCCATTGACCATTACGATGGACTCAACGATATATATAACAGCTAATTTTGGATTGGAAAGCATCCCGGTGCAAAATAGAACTGTTTTATTTTATGACAATTTCAATCAGGAACCTGTTAATCCCATCGTTAGTAGCGGAGATCCGGTTGTTGATTATACCGTATGGACTACTGTTACAGACCTCGAAATTGGAGGAGGGACTGCACTCATTGAAGAATATGCTCCCGGTGACGGAGTGATCAAGTTACTTGCAAGAGAAAGCATCTCACAGGCAGGAAACCGTACTGAAGTTTCTGCTCCTTTGTCATTTTACAATGCCCCTTTTGCTCCTGTGCTCAGCGCGAATACCGATACACTGGAGTGGATCTTCACAACAAAGCAAAACAGAAATAGTGCCGGCGGATCGCAAGGATTTAACGGTACCAACACCGGGATGGCTGTTGTACTCGCTGCCGATTCATCTGTCTGGGGAAGTCAGCAAGGCTCAAATGCAAGGGGGTATGCAGTTACGTTGTTAAAACCCGATGGTGGTAATTACTGTGTTTCTTTCTCGCGATTTGATAAAGGATTATCAAATTATACAGTAATAGCCGGAAACAGGGAAGAGGATATTTTTAGTGACCGCAGAAACTGGGTCACAGTTAGAGTGACCTATATTCCGACCACCAACGAGTGGAATCTGTTTTTCAGAGATGAAGAATCTATTACCACAAAGGGAGATGTGTTTAACACAGAAGGAATGCGTTTGATTGAAACTGTGGTTGATGATACTTTCACCGATATCGAAATGACCCATTTTGGGTTTGCCCTCAACACTCCGGCTCCGGGTGGAGGAGGTGCCGATCCAAATGCATTTTTCGTGGATGATTTTAAGGTTTCAAAGCTTGGCGGAGATTTGCAGTTGTTTACTCTGACTACTGAAGTGTTTGAAGGAACCGGCGGAGAAATCATTATTGAACCTGATCAGCAAGAGTATGCTTCCGGTAGCCTGGTTGAATTAATAGCAATTCCTGATGATGGCTACATGTTTGTGGGTTGGAGTGGTGATGTAACAAGTGCCTTAAATCCATTATCGGTAATGATGAATTCCAATAAGAATATTACGGCAAATTTCACAGCCATAGATGTTACAAGTTATACCCTGACTATCACGGCTGTAAACGGTACTGTGGCCCAATCAGTCGACGGGACAGTGTTTGCTGAAAACACGGAAGTAATATTAACCGCCACTCCTGATACAGGATATGAGTTTGCGGGTTGGAGCGGTGATGTAACTAGTATTGATAATCCATTAACGGTAACAATGGACTCCAATAAGGATATTACGGCCAACTTTACCCCTATAGTTAAGTATTTTACACTGAATATCACATCTGAACATGGGGTGGTGGAACAATCGGTTGAAGGAACGGAGTTTGCGGAGAACACGGAAATAGTATTAACAGCGGTACCACAGGTAGAATACGGATTTGTGAGCTGGAGTGGCGATGTTACAAGTACCGAGAATCCATTAACGGTAACCATTAATGCAAATATGAATATTACGGCTAATTACACCGTGGTTACATCGATAAAGCAAGAGCCTGACATTGCGTTTACCGTCATGCCCAATCCGTCTTATGGACTATTCTCCGTTCAGGTAATGCACCCAGTCAGTTATAAAGTATATAACCTGAATGGTATTCTGGTAAAAGAAGGCAGTGCGTCAGAAACATTTTCCCTGGACATGAGTGGATACAATAACGCGATATACATTCTGCAGGTCGAATCTCAGGATGGTATTAGTATTAAACGCATAATGAAAATATCAGAATAACATCTGAAAATGTTGTCAATTCAATTAATCACAGACCACCTATACCTTTTTTTTGAATTGACTGGTATTATAATATCTAAATCAATGAAGTCGACTTTCGCTGGAAAACCTGTCTCATTAGTTTCTTTATTAGCATTTCTATTTGTTTTTACTTTAAATGTGTGTTCTGTTTTTGGTATGAGAGCGCAAACACTCACACCCATCACAACCAATTTTGATAAGGAAAGCACCCCGGATCAAAAGAAAGAAGTCTTATTTTATGATGATTTTAACCAGGACCCTGTCAATCCTATTGTCAGCAGCGGAGATCCTGCTGTGGATTATACTATCTGGACTACCGTAGACCCGCCAAGTGAGGGCAGTGGAACAGCGCTCATTGAGGCATATGCTCCTGAAGATGGTGTGCTGAAATTGCTGGCAAGGCAAAGCACCTCCCAGACTGGAAACCGTACCGAAGTGTCAGCTCCTTTGTCTACTTACAATGAACACTTTAATCCGGTATTGAGTGCAAACGCAGATACGTTGGTATGGGTCTTTACTGCCAAGCAAAACAGGAATAGTTCGGGTGGAACCAGTGGCTTTAACGGTACCAATACCGGAATGGCGGTTGTATTGGCATCCGATTCATCTATGTGGAGCAGTCAGCAAGGGTCACATGCCAAAGGGTATGCAATTACGTTTCTAAAACCGGAAGGCAATATGTATTGCGTTTCCTTGTCCCGATTTGACGGAGGGTTATCAAATTATACAATCATAGCCGGAAACATGGCAGAGGATGTGTTTAGTGAGTTCAGAACCTGGGTTACAGTAAAAGTGATGTATATTCCGGGCACCAACGAGTGGAGCCTCTTTTTCAGAGATGAACAATCTCAGACTACAAAGGGAGATGTCTTTTATAGTAGTGATATGAAATTAATTGAAACTGTAGAAGATGATACCTTCACATATCTGGAAATGACCCATTTCGGATTTGCCCTTAACACACCGGCCCCAGGAGCTTCTGGTGCCAATGGTAACGCATTTTGGGTAGATGACTATATTGTATCTGTGGGTAGTGTTGATAAAGAGCGATTTACAATTAGTACTACGGTTACAGGAACTGGGGGCAAAATTGTTAGGGCCCCCGATCAGGATGATTATCCAGCCGGCAGTGAGGTAGAATTAATCGCAGTTCCTGATGTAGGATACGAGTTTGAGTGTTGGGGCGGTGAAGTTAATAGCATCCAAAATCCTTTAACAGTAACCATTAACTCCCAATTGAATATAACGGCCAGTTTTACCAAAGCGGGAGAACTCCCTGTTGGAGAAAAATTAATTCATTTTGATGAAGTTCTTCTGGAAGCAGTAAAAAAACAAATAGAGCAAAACAATGCCTTTTTTGTTAATGCCTATAATTCATTAATCAGCGATGCCAATAAAGAATTGAATAAAGCTGCAAACCCTGTCACCAATAAAACCCAGGTGCCTCCAAGTGGCAGTAAAAATGATTATTTAAGCCTTGCTCCTTACTGGTGGCCAAATCCCGACACGCCTGATGGTTTACCATGGATTCATAAGGATGGTCAGGTGAATCCTTTAACCCGCGGTGACAATACCGATCAGGTGAGATTAAGTAATTTCTTCACATCGATAGAACTGCTTTCGTTTGCCTATTATTTCTCGAACGACATCAGATATGCCATTAAGGCCATTGACCTGCTCAACATCTGGCTTGTGAACAGTGAAACAAGAGTCAATCCACACGCAAATTTTGCTCAGGGTATTCCGGGCATAAACACGGGAAGAAAAATTGGAATAATTGAATGGTCCAGCGTGTACCAGGTGATTGTAGCGATGCAGATGATGGATAAAAAAGGAGTACTTCCAGCTAATACAAAAACTGGTGTTAATGAGTGGTTGAGTGATTGGTCTGTCTGGTTAAGAACAAGTGATTTCGGAATAGAAGAGAGTAATATGGGCAATAACCATGGCACCAAGTATGATTTTCAGGCGCTTGGTTTATTACTCTATGAAGGGAAGACAGCAGATGCCATAAAATTGGTTAATGATTTTAAAACCAAACGAATAGCAAGTCAAATCCAGCCAAACGGAGCACAACCCTCAGAACTGAGCAGAACCAAGAGCGTGAACTATTCAACCATGAATTTGTGGGGAATGACCCAGGTAGCCCAAATGGGTTGGCAGGTTGGTGTCGATCTTTGGGACTACGAGAGTTCTGATGGGCGCAGCATTAGAAAAGCCTACGAATTCTTACTTCCATATGTACTTGGTGAACAGACTTGGACCTGGACTCAAATCACCAATAGTGGAGCGGTAAATGCATTAAATACATTGACAAAACCGCTTTTCAGCAGAGCAAGTACCATCTTTCATGAGGATCTCATTCCTCAGAGTGAAAATGCAGGGGATGGCCTTTCCTATCTTGATAAGCTGAGATATCCACCACGTGAGCGACTGTTTATAGAAGAAGTTGGCAAAGCAAATATTTTTATTAACGTAAACCCCAACCAGGGAGTGGTGAATAAAAATCCTGATCAGTTTATATATGAACCTGGTGAAGATGTTGTCTTAACAGCCGAGCCGAATACCGGGTTTGAATTTGTAAACTGGACAGGCGATATTACAAGCGACGAGAATCCATTGACCATTAAACTTGATTCAACAATATATATCACGGCAAATTTTGAACAGGCGAGTGGCATCGATGAGAAAATTATGGGTATATTCAAAGTGTATCCCAATCCATCAAAAGGAGTTTTTACCGTTGAGATAGATCATAAAGCATCCTATAATGTTTATAATCTTTCTGGTGTCCGATTAAAAGAAGGAAAGGAATACAGCACGTTTCATCTTAATATGAACGGATTCCCTAAAGGAATGTATTTGTTGGAAATAATTACTCCGGAGGGGATAACTATTGAACGTTTGATTCTTGAATGATATGTTGTACTGATAATAAATAGCCATATGTCTGAGAACCCTATCTGTGAGAATGAAATATCCAGTGCTTAATTCTCAAAATCACATAAAAAGAGAGGTTGGCATGAAAGGTCACATCGCCTTGCAGCTACATATATATTGCCAGCTTAAAATGAGATTCAAAGACATTTATATTTGGGAGTTATAATAGTAAAATCACACCCTGGTCCCTCTACCAACAAAACAAATTATTCTTATGAAAAGACGAGAATTCCTGAATAGAGTATCGTTGGCCGGAATAGGATTATCCGTGATCAATTCACCATTTCTGATCGGTTGTCAGGTTTATCAGGCCGAGGTTCAATCTGCTGAATTTAAAGACCTGGTAAAGGAATTACTAAAAGATTGGTGCGATGGGATGATCAGCCATCAAATCATTAATCCGGAAAACCCTGAATTGCACGGAGCCCTGAGCTGCCCGGCGTGCGACCACATACATGGTCGGTGTATGGATGCTGTTTACCCATTCTTATACATGGCCGATAGTACCGGCGATCAAAAATACCTTGATGCTGCCATTCTGGTGATGAACTGGGCAGAAAACAATGTGTCGCAAGACGATGGTAGCTGGACAGTAATCGCGAATCCAAATTCATGGAGAGGAATAACCGTATTTGGTGCAATTGCGCTGGCAGAGGCCTTGTATTACCATAGCCATGTTTTGGATGAGGCGACCCGAAAGGCCTGGACCGATCGGTTAAGAAGAGCGGCTAATTACGTGTATGAAACATTTGATATGACCTTTACCAATATCAACTATGGGTATACTGGTGTTTTCGCTCTAAATCTCTTTGGCAGATTGCTCAAGGAGCCAGTTTTTACCGAACGCAGTCACGAAATGGCAAAAGAGGTCAAGAATTTCTTTACAGTACCCAATAAACTACTCTGGGGTGAGGCCAAACCCATTGACAGGCAAAGTCCAAAAGGCTTGTATGGTGTTGACCTGGGTTATAATGTGGAGGAATCGCTCAATGGTGTGGTAATGTACGCTTTGCAGGAGAATGACCAGGAAATGCTGAAATTACTTGAAGAATCCATGGCCAGTCACATGGAATTTATGTTGCCTGATGGTGCCTGGGACAATAGTTTCGGAACGCGTCATAACAAATGGAGCTATTGGGGAAGCCGGACTTCGGATGGTTGTCAGGTAGGCTATGGTATGATGGCCGGCAGAAATCCTGTATTTGGTACTGTGGCTTATAAAAGCACACAGCTGCTGAAAGAGTGTACCGCTGACGGGTTGCTGCATGGAGGTCCTCATTATGTTTCCCATGGAATAAAACCTTGCATTCACCACACTTTTGCACATGCCAAACCGTTGGCGGCAGTACTGGATGCCGGAGAAAAACTACCTGAAATTACCCTGAATAACAGGTTGCCGCGGGAGAAAGTTTATGGGGTAAAACATTTTCCTGAGATTCTAACCTGGCTCGTGTCAAAAGGGCCCTGGCGTGGAACCGTAACAAGCTATGATATGCTTTACATTGAAGACAGACCAATCCAGCAGGCAACGGGAGGTTCACTTGCAGTGCTTTTTCACGAAAAAGCAGGATTGCTGTTCGCAGCAAGTATGGCGCGTTATATCATTGTTGAATCAAATAACTTTCAACATTACCATGGGGAGGAATTCGCACTCACACCACGTATAGAGATAACAGAGGATGATGATTGGTTTACCAACCTGTATGACCTCAAAGCAGAAGTCAGTTATTCAGAGGATGTCGATAAAATCCGTTTTGATGTTGAAACATATATTCAGAATGAAGCTCGTCAAAAATTACATGGGAACAGATCGCACTTCAAGCTCAGTTATGTTTTCCTGGATGACAAACTTGAAATATCTGCCAAACCGGCCGAAGGCAATTCTCCCGAAAGTACTCCTGCTCTGGTTTTGCCTATAGCATCAGTAAATACTGAGGTGGTTGTACAGCCTTCTCCCCGTCGAATCGAAATCTTAAAAGAACATGGAACCATAGTGCTTGAATCCAATGTGCCTTTGTGGATAAAGCCAATTGAAGGCGGACGTGCCTTTAACCTGGTACCTGGGGTTGAAGCAGTACCTGTATTTGCTCACTTCGATTCTGATATTGCAAACGAAATTGTTGTTACACTACAAGTTGTATGAAAAATACAATGTTTCATTTAAATATGCTGTAGCTCTCACAAATTCAACAACATCACCTGACTGGATACGCACCAGGCAAGGCGATATTCCCGCACAACTTATTGACCTGAACATGAAAACTTGGGTTGAGTTGAGCAACGATGATTATTATTATTTGCATTGGGGTGACCCGGGGTTTGTTAAACGGTATCTTGCAGCATTGACAGAAAAGGAGCACATCATAAAAGGTTTTGTATTGGGATCCGATGGCTATACACCTGCTTATGTGTTTACCAGCAAGTCTGATTGGGCTAAGGGAAATTAGATATATAATATATTATTTCCCGATGAATACATTGTGGTTACAGCTTATTATGAACAATCCGGTCAAGTTGCTTATTATGTTCAGAATTGGTGCTATCGTTCAATTCCTTGAAAAATCCCTGTAGTTTAATCTGGTTGCTATGCAGTATTTTTGTATGTAATCGTTAAATGATGATGCATGAATAATATACGGGGTTTTGCGATATATCATGGCTATTTATACGGTTTTAACAGGAAAATTAATATCTGATACAAGTTAAAAAATTATGAACAGTATGACAATCAAAAGTAAACGTAATAGTGTCTTTTCCATTGTATTCGCAATTATTTGGTTATTGTGTTTGCCTGCCCAGGTTCTTTCGTGGCAACGAACCTTTAACGGTTATCCAGTTGGTGATCAAGTGTTGTTTCCTTCAACCGATCGCCTGACGGCCCAAGCTGAGGTCACAGGCGAACTTCGACGGTGGCATAAAGTCACCCTCACCATCGACG
>SKYG01000087.1 GCA_007128045.1 Bacteroidales bacterium
AGATCATCCGGTTGCAGTATGAAGTGTCAAACCTGAAACCAATGTTTGAAGCCATATTCCATGAAGTCACCCACGGAAAGAAGCTTTTGCATGAAGATCGTCATGTAACAGTAGAATCAATTGCAATGGAACATCGGATTCCATGTTATGGCTACCTTTTTAGGGAAAAACCATCCGACAGGAATATAAAAAAAGAAGCCATTCAAACATACAATATACCGGTGAGTCATATGAAACAAATTAAACGTGGGATGGATTTTCTGACCCCTGCCGGGACAGTCATACCCAACTCAGCGTTAACGTATGAGCCACCAACACCAAGAAGCTATGCGTTTTGTTCAGATACCGGATATACAGAGTCGTTTCTTGAACAGATCAGGGGTGTGGATGTCATGTATCACGAGGCGACGTTTCTAAAAGACAGGGCAGAAGTGGCCAGAGAGAAAACCCACTCCACTACTGTTGAAGCAGCCACCATTGCCAGGAAGGCCGGCGCCGGAAAGTTGTTGATGGGGCACTATTCTGCCAGGTATAAGGATCTGTCACTGTTTCAAAAAGAAGCACAAGAGGTGTTTCCCAATAGTATCCTGGTGCAGGAAGGCGATGTCATCACCATAGAATCAAAGGGGTAACCACCTTTAATGAACAAAATCAGTACCATAGAATCAAAGGGGTCACCGTCTTTAATGATACAAGCAGCAAGCAGATTTTTTTTACCTTTGTCAGGTTTTTTTTTGTTATCAGCTTTTAAATAATTCAAATGGACATTCCCAAGCAATATTCATCGAAAGAAAACGAATCCAGATGGTACGACTTCTGGATAAAGAAAGGCTACTTTAAATCGGTTCCGGACGACCGTGAGCCGTACACCATAGTAATACCACCTCCAAATGTAACCGGCGTGCTTCATATGGGGCACATGCTGAACAACACCATTCAGGATGTGCTGGTGCGCAGGGCACGTATGCAGGGCTATAATGCCTGTTGGCTGCCGGGCACCGACCATGCTTCCATTGCTACCGAAGCAAAAGTGGTGGCTAAGTTACGTGAGGAAGGGATCGACAAGAAAGACCTCGACAGGGAAACATTTTTGCAACATGCCTGGGACTGGAAGGAAAAACATGGCGGGATCATCCTCGAACAACTGAAGAAGCTTGGCGCCTCGTGCGACTGGGATCGCACCAGATTTACCATGGATGATGAGCTGTCGGAGTCAGTGATCAGGGTATTTATAGACCTGTATAATAAAGGACTCATTTATCGCGGTGTACGCATGGTTAACTGGGATCCAAAGGCACTAACCGCGGTATCCGATGAAGAAGTAATGTATAAGGAAGTCCGGTCTAAGTTTTACTATGTCAACTACCAGATAGAAGGAAGTCCCGGCGAATACGTTACGATAGCCACCACACGACCGGAAACAATATTGGGAGATACCGCCATTTGCCTGCATCCGGACGATGAACGGGCGAAGTACCTCAAAGACAAAAGAGCATTGGTGCCTTTGATCAACAGACCCATCCAATTTATATTTGATGAGTATGTAGACCGCGACTTTGGCACCGGAACACTGAAGGTTACCCCGGCACACGACATAAACGACTATAACCTGGGCTTAAAACACAACCTGCCGGTGATCGACATCTTTAACGACAATGGTACCCTGAATGACAAAGCGGAGATATACATCGGTGAAGATCGATTTGTTGTTCGGAAGAAAATCAGCAAAGAGCTGGAAGCCAAAGGCCATCTCATAAAAGTAGAGGAGATCACCAACAATGTGGGCTACAGCGAACGCACCGATGAGGTTATCGAACCAAAGCTGTCTGTTCAGTGGTTTCTTAAGATGGAGGCCATGGCAAAACCTGCCCTGGACGTCGTGATGAACGACACCGTGAAATTTCATCCGGCGAAGTTCAAGAATACCTACAAGCATTGGATGGAAAACGTTCGCGACTGGTGTATCAGCCGTCAGTTATGGTGGGGACAGCGTATTCCGGCTTATTACCTGCCTGATGGAAATTTTGTCGTCGCCTTCAGCCGTGAAGAAGCCCTGTATCTGGCGCGAAAAAAATATGATGCATCGCTGAACGATGCTGACCTGCGTCAGGATGAAGACGTTCTGGACACCTGGTTCTCTTCCTGGCTGTGGCCATTATCTGTTTTCGACGGCATCAACAAACCTGACAACCCTGATATCAAATACTATTACCCGACCAACGACCTGGTAACGGCACCTGAGATTCTGTTCTTCTGGGTTGCCAGGATGATCATGGCCGGCCTGGAATACCGCAACGACATCCCATTCAGAAATGTATACCTGACCGGAATTGTACGCGACAAGCTTGGCAGAAAGATGTCAAAGTCTCTCGGCAACTCACCTGATCCGCTCGATCTAATAGAGAAGCATGGTGCTGATGGCGTACGGGTAGGCATGTTATTTTCATCACCCGCCGGAAACGACCTCCTATTTGAAGAGTCGTTGTGTGAGCAGGGCAGAAATTTCTGCAACAAGATATGGAACGCGTTTCGCCTGACACAAGGCTGGAGCGTTGATCCGGGCCTGAAACAACCGGAAGATGCTAAAGTCGCCATAGCCTGGTTTGAAGCCAATCTGAATCAATCGATCGAAACCATCTCAGATCATTTTGATAAATTCCGGATCGTTGATGCCTTGCTGTCGATTTACAAATTGATATGGGATGATTTCTGCTCCTGGTACCTTGAGATGGTGAAACCATCCTACCAGAAAGCCATCGACAAAGATACCTATCAACAAACATTAGGCTTTCTTGACAAGCTACTTCGTATATTGCATCCTTTCATGCCTTTTATCTCTGAAGAGATATATCAACGGATCAGAAACGAGAATGATCCAGAGAGCATTACCATTGCTCCGCAACCAAAGGCTACAGTGTATTCAACAAGTATTATCGATCAGTTTAACGTGGCGAAGCAAGCCATTATGGCTATCCGGAACGTAAGGCAGGAGAAGAATATCCCACACAAAGAGGCACTTAGGTTGTTCGTCAAGAAGAACAACAATGAAAGCCCCGATACCACCTTCGACGGCATCGTCAAAAAGCTCTGTAACCTGGAAGAGCTTCAATACATTGAAGAAAAACCAGTCAAGGCCTTCTCCATTATTCTTAACACCACGGAGCTTTACATTCCTTTGGAAGAGAGCATAGATGTTGAATCCGAGATAATTGGCCTTGAAACAGACCTCAACTATCAGAAAGGCTTCTTGTTGTCGATAGAGAAAAAGCTATCCAACGAAAAGTTTGTAAACCATGCCCCATCAAATGTTGTTGATATGGAGCGTAAGAAGCAGGCAGATGCCTTGGCCAGGATCAAAGTGATCGAAGAACAACTGAAGGGCTTGCGGGCAACTTAGTCAGCATCCTGATCCTGTGTGAACAAGGAATAGGCATAGTCCATAGGGAGAATGTTGATATAGTCTTCGTGGGTGGCACCGTTCAGACATGCTTCGATAATCTCTCTGCCCTTTGGATTCAGTTCGGGTTTCAGGAACTGCTGCAATTCTGACCTGAAGAAGTTGTACAACATGTCGGCACCTTTGTCATAACCTGCCTCCCCTACTTCAAGCTGGCGGTACACTTTCAGAAACCTTGTAGGCACCTTACTGCCTTCAATGGTCAGGTAGTTGAATTCGTAGCCCAGCAGCGGACATCTGGCTGGTTGGTACTGGTCAGACCTGAACTTGGCATTGCCCCTTCTGGTAAGGTACTCACGCATGAGAAGCTGGGGTTTAAAGCCCACCTTCCAGGCACCAATGTATTGGTTACAGGTAAGGGTATATCTGGTTCTGGGTGTTTGCAACACCTGATCGAGAAGCAGGTTGGCCTGGTGGATCATTTTACCTGTGGCAAATGGCCAATAAGAGCCAACACCTTCGCTTTCCATAGAACCTTTATCTACAATGCTGGGGTTGCTATGGCCTCGTGGAGCTACCAAACGCCATAACCAGGCAAGTGCCGGAGGCAAAATATGGAAGATGCCTATGATGCTATAGGATGGTTTGTCAGGAGTGAATGGGGGGGTTCTCACACCAAAACTCCTTACATCAATATTTACCGGTTTGTTTACAATGCCGGGGATCATATCGCGCGGAACGACGATGCGCGGATTTGGACAAGGCTTTCCGGCTTCATCTTCAATGTGATCCCAGGGAAGTGCTGTACAGCCTGGCTGGGTTTCTATATTTAAGAATAGCAGGGGTCTTTTTGTCTGTATGGCAAGCTTTTCCAGAAATGGGTCTTTGCCATATTCTGTCACACTGTCGACCCGGAGGAACCAGCCATTTTCTGCGTCGAGGATGGTCAGTTTACCGTTGTCTCTTTGTATGGAGGGATGGCACATGGCCATGTCGTCGGCAACAGGACGAAATTTACATAATTGCGGAATCGAGACATATCGTTTCTCACCCGTTATGATGTTCTCCCCTATCAGAACGCTTCCTTCTTCTTCGCGCACGATATGTTGGAACATCTCACTCTTTCCACCACCACTGGCACCTTCGTGCATGAAGTTGGTAAAATTATCATATGGGCTGAATACCTGTACCGACGAACAATGAGCTGTCACCCAGCCTTCCTTGGCACCTTTGAAGAGCAATACACCATACAGGCCTTTTTTGGCACTGGGACCTGGATACAGGTTGTACGAAAAGACCTCGTGCAATGTTTCAGAGCGGTTGTGCACCACGATCTGACGACCACCAAAGTGCGTATGCCGGAAAGGAGGGGCAACATAAATCACGGAGTCAACATTGAATCCTTCGGGCAGCTCATCGACATGCAACATTTGTTGCAACATGGCCAATCCCATACAGAAAAAGCCTGCATTTGCCGGGGCGATAGCCATACCACCTGCGCCTATACCCTGCTTACCGGCAAAATAGAAAAAGATGGCCAGATCCTGCTGCTTCAGCCACTCCATCGTCTCATCACGCACACCGGAAAAATCTTTTCCAAATTTATCCTTAAACAGTGTTTTGTCAGACGGCAGGTCATCGGCAATTACCATGGTGTCGGGATCGCGGCGTCGCATATACTTTTCAGTATAGTTGGCAGATATCCCATTCTTTACCTTATGAACAATAACTTCAACGAATGGCCCCTTACCTGGTAAATCGTAACTAACCTCATAGGAAAGCTGGTCTTTACCGCCAGTTGAAGCATCAGCCAACTCCTGAACAGTATTAAACAGGGTTACACTCTTGGCACCCTGAAGCAACTCAAGTATGTCGACAGGAAGCGACACATGGTTCTCCTTTAATTTTTTCAAATATTTTTCCACGTTATATAGCCTTTAAAAATTTCCGTGCAAAGATACGAAAACAGCTTGAATTTTCTCTGCGTTTCACAACAAAATGATTGGGATACATAAATATTTATATGAAAAGTCAATCAATATGTCACAAACAGCCCATACATGAATTGCGTCCGTCTGTAGAGACGCGATTCATCTCGTCTCATTTATCGTGTCTTAGAAAGGTGCAATAAAAGAGAATAAAAAGATCAGGAAGCAAGTTTCGGGATGAAGAAAGTGAACGTACCAACAATGTAATCCCAAAAGGCAGTCAGGTGGTCAGCTCCTTCAACAGGCTTCAGTTCAATATTAGAAGCGCCTGACTCAATCATGGCATCATAGGTTGTTTGAGAGTTGAAAAATGGTACCAATAGGTCGTCTGTGCCATGATATAGCTGCAAAGGTACAGATGGCTTCCAGGAAAAAAGGTCATTGTCGGCCAATACGTCTTTGATCACCTGGTCAGTACCTTCCAGTACATCCATTCTGAAAGCATCGGTAAATAATGTAGCAGGATTTTTATTCACATCAGCGAACACCCCTTGTTGTTCGATCATGTCTGCCCACGGTTCATTATAATAATAAGTATAAGGACGATTTAATGCCGGGTAAATGGAATTATAGACATCAAGAACCCACATATAGGTGTTTATGCTTTCGTATTCCTGGTCGAGCGACAGCAAGTTTTTCAGTGTCTCTGTTTTATTATACGGCCCGGATCCGGCAGTTGCTGCTCTGACATTAAATTCGCCGGCATGCTCCTCCTGGATAAGCTTTAACGTGGCCAGGGTAGCATATCCTCCCTGTGAATAGCCGGTTAAAAATAGTTTGTCGGATGGGTCTTTCAACTCTTCAACCTTAAAATATTCGTAGGATGCCCTGATCATGTCTCTTGTAGCTGTTGCCAGGGTTTGACGGTGCTGGTATGGGTGATCTGTTTGCGAAGAAGAACCGTACCCGAGATAATCCGGCATCACGGTGATAAAGCCTGTTGAAGACAAAAAAGCACCTACGTCCATATAATAAGAACCAGCCACAGAGGGAGCTTCATACGGATTGTAAATAGTGCCATGCTGAAAGCTTAAAACAGAATTGCCCGTGCCGGACACAGGCACCACCAAGGCTCCTGAGGCGATGATATCATGCCCGTCTACATCCACTGTATGATAATCGAGGCGTATGACATCCACATCATGCTGAATAAAGAATTCCATGCCAGGCAGAGCAATGCCAGACTCCGATAAAACTGTTAACACATCTTGCCTGCTGTATGTACGCACTTTTTCATAGAAAGCCAAAAAATCAGGCTCATATGGTAGCTGGGTATCGTTGTCCTTTTCACATGAGAAGGTTACAATGGCAAAAAGAATCAGCAGAATACTTTTTAAAAATCTACGATATAACATAGTTCCAAATGTGTCACAAATTAACAATTTTACTTTCAATAACCATACAAACAAACAAATACCTTACTTGTTTATTCATCCTGCATAAATCATATGTTCTGTCAGCGGCTTTTTACGCCTTGAATTGGCCCCAAATTATAAGCATGAATCATACAGCTTATAAGTTTTTTTATTCCGGATTGAATAAAAATTAAAACATTTCTGTATTTTCGCAACAAAATAAGATCATTATTTCTTTATTAACCTTTATACCGCTCTGCCCATGACACACTTCCAGACATTAGATTACATTATTTTTGTCGCGTATGCCGTCTTGATTTTATCTGTCGGACTCTGGGTTTCACGAACCAAGAAAGGACACAAAAAAAATGCCCAGGACTATTTCCTTGCCGGCAAAAGCCTACCCTTCTGGGCTATCGGGGCATCTCTGATCGCCGCCAATATTTCTGCCGAACAGTTTATCGGGATGTCAGGATCAGGCTTTGCCATCGGTCTGGCGATAGCCTCCTACGAATGGATGGCTGCCATCACACTGATCATCGTTGCAAAATATTTGATGCCCATCTTCATCAAACAAGGTTTGTACACCATCCCTCAGTTTGTTGAACAGCGATTTAATACCAATCTAAAGACCATCCTGGCAGTTTTCTGGATATGTCTGTTTATTTTTGTGAACCTGACCTCTGTGCTGTTCCTGGGAGCCAAGGCACTCGACACCATTTTAGGTGCCGGTGACGGTTCCATGATCATGCCGTTTATCATCGGATTGGCCTTGTTTGCTGCTGCTTACTCAATATGGGGCGGTTTATCGGCCGTTGCATGGACAGACGTGATACAAGTGGTCTTGCTTGTTATCGGCGGTTTTGTTACCACCATCATCGCGTTGCATTATGTAACACCTGATGGAGGAGTCTTTGCCGGCCTCGATCATGTATACAGTGTCGCCGGAGAAAAATTCAATATGATCCTCAAGCGGGATAATCCCGAGTTTATGAACCTGCCAGGCATCGCCGTGCTCATAGGAGGTATGTGGGTTGCCAATCTATACTACTGGGGATTCAACCAATACATTATCCAAAGAGCCCTTGCGGCTAAGTCACTCAGAGAAGCACAGCGTGGACTCGCCTTTGCTGCTTTTCTTAAATTGTTATTGCCCCTGTTTGTTGTAATTCCTGGTATTATTGCCTACGTAATGTTTACCCAGCCAGAAGGGACTTCGGTCATTCCGGGAATCAGAGGAGATTTTTTGCATGCGGATGGAAGCATCAACTACGACATTTCCTACCCATGGCTGATCAAAACATTTATCCCAACGGGCTTAAAAGGTCTTGTTGTAGCGGCACTGTCGGCAGCAATCGTTTCTTCACTGGCTTCAATGCTGAATTCCACGGCGACCATCTTTACCATGGATGTGTACAAGCCCTACTTCTCGAAACGAACTGATGGCACCGACCTGGTACCGGTTGGAAGAATTGCCGTATTTGTTGCCCTTGTAATAGCTGTACTGATCGCACCCGTGCTGCAAACCATGCCCCAGATGTTCCAATACATACAGGAATACACGGGGGTGGTCAGCCCAGGCATTTTGGCGGTATTCATGATGGGTCTGTTCTGGAAAAAGACGACCACCAAGGGAGCCATCATAGGTGTGTTGGCATCCATACCGATTGCCATCTTGCTGAAGGTGTTGCCTGCTGAGCTGCCCTTCCTGGATCAGATGATGTATACCTGCCTGCTAACCATGGCAACCATCGTGATGGTGAGCTTAACCACTGCCAAGACAGAAGACGACCCCAAAGCCATCCCATTGCCAAGGGAAACCTTTATCACAGGCAAGAACTTCAATATCTCAGCCTATGTCATTCTGATGATCCTGGCGGTATTGTATACGCTGTTCTGGTAGTATTGTCATCTCGAAC
>SKYG01000110.1 GCA_007128045.1 Bacteroidales bacterium
GTCAAATCAACAAATCAACAAATCAACTTTTTAACTCCTAACCCTCTGCGCTATATCGACGGAGGGCCTGGCGGTTGCCAGTCTGAACCCCCGGCCGGCAAGGATTTCCTGGTAGGAGCGTGTATGCAGGTCGGTAAAGCCGTCGCTGAACTCCAGTTCTTTGTCTTCTATGGTGATGTTTCTGAAGGTGGTGGCGCCCTGTTCCACTGCTTGCCAGGGCAGGTCGCCACTGTCGATACTCAGCAGCCAGTTTACCCTTGCCTGCGAGAACTGAAGTGTGCCACGCACCTTGGTGTCGTGTCGTTCGATCACCTCCACCCTTTCAAAATCGCCGAACACCCATCCCAGCATGTCGAAAAAGTGAATGCCAATGTTGGTGGCCACCCCGCCAGATTTTTGCACGTCGCCCTTCCATGAATACTGATACCACTTCCCACGGCTGGTAATATAGGTCAGCTCCACGTCATACACCTTGCCGGCAGGCCCCTCTTCAACCATCTTTTTTAAGGCTTTTAACGTAGGATGGAGACGCAATTGAAGTATCGTATAGATGTGTTTTCCTGTCTCCTGCTCCAGGGTGAGCAGCTTGTCCAGGTTCCACGGATTGAGCACCACAGGCTTTTCACATATCGCGTGGGCTCCGTTGCGAAGCGCCATACGTATATGTGCATCGTGCAGGTAGTTAGGCGAACAGATACTTACATAGTCGATCTTCTGGTCACCCTCCCGGCGCAGCTTGTCGAGGTGACGGTCGAAACGCTCCGGCTCCGTAAAGAAATCGGCATCCGGAAAAAAACGATCCATGATGCCCACCCCGTCGTAAGGGTCTAACGCACAGACAAGTATATTGCCGGTATCTTTGATGGCACGCATATGCCGGGGCGCAATATATCCCGCAGCACCTATCAGCGCAAAACGCCTCCCTTTGCCAACAGTTGCTTCTTCCATATCAATTCAACAATTCAACAATTCAACGATTCAATAATTTCTCCAAAATTAGATATTTTTTCGTACTTTCATGCCGTTTTTTTACGTGTTTTACCCATGGAACTGTATATCACCCTTTCTTTGCTCAGCGTGCTGCTATCGCTGACATTGGCTTACCAGATCAGGCGAGTGGATCGGGAACAACGCTATTACAGCTTTGTATTACTGATGGTAGCTGCTGCTACCTGGGCGTTTTTCAGCATTTTCTGGTTGCTGCTGCCGATGCCCTGGATTGTTGTTTCTTATAAACTGTCTTTCTTGGGTATCATTGCCTTACCGGTATTGTTGTATCTTACTTCAACAGAATATGCCGGTGAAAACTACCTCCCATTTCAAATCCCGAAAATATACTTATGGGTCATGCCATGTATTTCCCTGCTGCTGTTGGCTACCAATGGATGGCATGGTTTGTTCTGGAAAGAAATTTCTCCGGGGGCAACCTTCGATGGCATACAGATGTATCAGTATATTCCGGCAGCGGGTTACTGGGTACATACTGCCTACTCCTACTTGCTGATTGCCGCAGCGTTGGTCACTTTTTTCATGGCTTTCTACAAAAAAAGATCGCCATGGCTGCTGTTGCTGGTGCTTGGTGGCATTATGGTGCCCGTTACCGCCAATGTGCTGGTGGTTACAGGTGTTACACTGATCGATTACACCCCTATCATGCTGTCGTTTGCCTGTGTAGGCTTCGGATGGACCATCTCGGTGAGCTTCTATACAGAAAGTATCAGCTCCCTGGAGAAGCTGCAACAAAAAACCAGCGATATCAACAGCTTATACCAGGTAATTGTTGCCTTGTCGGAGCAACTTATACAGGCTGAACTTGATGATGTGGATGATGCGATAGACCATGCTTTGTATATGCTGGGCACACAAAACGGTGCCGACCGGGTGTATATCTTTGAGCATGACGAGGAAACAGACACCATCAGCAATACATTTGAATGGTGTAATAAAGGCATAACACCGGAAAAGGAACGGCTGCAGCGATTGCCTTTCGACATCATACCCACATGGAAAAAGGCCTTTGACAACAATGAACATGTGTATATTGAATCGGTAAAAGAACTCCCCGACGATCATGAAGGATCAGAAAAAGAGCTGCTTCTATCGCAAGGCATTGAGTCATTGATCGTGGTGCCATTATTTTTCGGAAAGCGCTTCTTTGGTTTTTACGGCTTTGACTCTGTAAACAAGAAGACATATTGGGATGGGTCTGTTATTGCACTGATGCGGATGATGGGAAATATCATCGCAGGGAACATTTCCAGGGTTCGCTTTGAGAAGTTGCTGCTTCAGGAAAAACACAATGCAGAGGCCGCCAACAGGGTGAAAAGTGAGTTTCTGGCCAACATGAGCCATGAGCTGCGTACCCCCATGAATGCCATCCTGGGCTTTTCCAGGATCGCCGCCGATACCACTGACGACAAGGAAGTGCAGGAGCACCTCGAAATAGTGCTCAACAGCGGCCACTCATTGCTGCAGCTTATCAACGACCTGCTCGACTTCTCAAAAATCGAGGCCGGCATGCTGAAGCTGCTGCAGTCAGAAACCCGCCTGTCTACCATATTAAAATTTGTGAGACAAACCTTTGACATTCTGGCCCGCCAGAAAGGACTGATACTCAACATAGAGGTTGACCCTGCGGCCGACCAGGCATATATTCTCGACGAAAGCCGCCTGCGACAGGTGTTGTTCAACCTGGTAGGTAACGCGGTAAAATTTACCCACGAAGGCCAGGTCGACCTACTGGTAACCGCTACTCCCTCCGTTATGAAAACAGAATCGTCAGACAAACAGACAAACCCATCAAAAGAAGAGACCACCACAGGCCCTGAAAAATATGTAGACCTGCACTTTACGGTTAGAGATACCGGCATCGGCATCGCCGAAAATGACCGCCAGGCCATCTTTGAAGTCTTTAACCAGCTTAGCCGTGGGGCAGGACGCAAATATGAAGGTACAGGCCTGGGCCTTAACATCTCGCGGCGCATCGTAGAGCTGATGAATGGAACCATAACGGTAGAAAGCCAACTGGGCAAAGGAAGCACCTTTCATGTAACAATTCCTTTTATTAAAGCCATTTGATGCGTACTTTTGTAGTCTGTTGTATGGTTATGTCAAAAATGGCCACCTGTTTGTTTCATGTGGCCGCAAATCTTTTTAAGGCCACCCATGTGACCCAAAGAGCGAAGCTGTGTAAAGATTTGTTGATCTGTTGATCTGTTGATTTGTTGATCTGTAACCCACAACCCGTCCCAATTCACCATTCACCATTCACCATTCTCAATTCACCATTCACCATTCACCATTCACCATTCTCAATTCACAATTCACCATTCACACCCCATGTCCACACATACCCACCACCACCCTTCCCCCTCCGCACTGCCCAAGTCAGCGTCCTTTCAACGCCTTGAGGCAGCCCTGAAGCAACGTATCCTGATCCTCGACGGCGCCATGGGCACCATGATACAACGCTACAAGTTGCAGGAGGAAGACTACCATATCCCTGAAACCGGCGAACCAGGTGACCCTCGGTCTGTAGGGGCTCTCTCACTTCGCTATCGCTCCGTTCGAGATGACAGGGTGGATAACCCGCAACCTGCAACCCCCAACTCACAACCTGCAACCCCCAACTCCCAAACCCCAACTCCCAACCCGCAACCCCTGAAAGGCAACCTCGACTTGTTGTGTCTCACCCGTCCGGATGTGATTGGCGAGATACACCGGGCCTATATCGAGGCGGGGGCCGACATCCTGGAGACAAACACCTTTAACGCCAACAGGATATCGCAGAGCGACTATGGCACGGAGGCGCTGGTGCCCGACATCAACCTGGCGGCGGCCAGGCTGGCCAGGGAAGCAGCCGGCAGCAAAGGCTTCGTACTCGGCGCCCTGGGGCCCACCAACCGCACCGCCTCGCTGTCGCCCGACGTGGAGAACCCGGGTTTTCGCAACATAAGCTTCGACCAGCTGGTCGAGGCCTATGCGGAGCAGGCCAACAGCTTGTTGGAAGGGGGGGTAGACGCCTTCATGCTGGAAACCATCTTCGACACCCTGAATGCCAAGGCAGCTTTGTTCGCCTTGCTCACCATGTTTGAAGAGCAGGGGCAACGCTGGCCCATCTTCATCTCCGGCACCATCGTAGATGCCTCCGGCCGTACCTTATCCGGACAAACACTGGAAGCGTTTTACCACTCTCTGGCACATGCACAGCCTCTCGTGATTGGACTGAACTGCTCTCTGGGAGCAGCACTCTTACGTCCGCATATTCAGGAGCTCAGCAGCCTGTCAAAGTTTTACGTGAGCGTTCATCCCAATGCCGGCATGCCCAATCAGTTTGGTGAATATGACCAGTCGGCAAAAGAAATGGCCGCCGAAGTGAAAGAGTTTATCGAAAACGGCTGGGTACACATCATAGGTGGCTGCTGCGGCACCACCCCGGAGCATATCAGGGAGATCGCCGCCCTGGTGGGAAACACGACACAACGAGACGATGTAGGGGCGAAAAATGTAGGGGCGAAAAATTTTTCGCCCCTTCAGGGATCGCATCATACATCGCATTTAACAATATTGTCCGGCCTGGAGCCCCTGGTGTTACGTCCGGAGACCAACTTCGTGAACATCGGTGAGCGTACCAACGTGGCCGGCTCATTGAAGTTTGCACGCCTCATACGCGAGGAAAAGTACGAGGAGGCGCTCGAAGTGGCCCTCCATCAGGTGGAAGGTGGTGCGCAGATGATCGACATTTGCATGGATGATGCCATGCTCGATGGCGTGGCCGCCATGACCACGTTTCTGAACTATGTGGCCACAGAGCCTGACATCGCGCGCGTGCCTGTCATGATAGACTCTTCCAAATGGGACATTCTTGAAGCCGGGTTAAAGTGTGTGCAAGGTAAGAGCGTGGTGAACTCCATCAGCCTGAAGGACGGAGAAGAAGAACTGATCAGGAAGGCTGTGCTGATCCGCAAATATGGTGCCGCCGCCGTGGTGATGCTGTTTGATGAGCTGGGACAGGCCGACACCTACGAGCGCAAGACTCAGATCGCGCAGCGTTCCTACAGCATACTTACCGAAAAGGCAGGGTTCCCTCCCAACGACATCATTATCGATCCCAACGTGCTGGCCATCGCCACGGGCATCGACGAGCACAACAATTACGCTGTCAACTTTATCAAAGCCACCAGATGGATCAAGGAGCACCTGCCCGGCGTGAAGGTCTCCGGTGGTATCTCGAACCTGTCGTTCTCCTTTCGTGGCAACCAGGTGGTGCGTGAGGCCATGCACGCTGTCTTCCTGTATCATGCCATACAGGGCG
This sequence comes from Bacteroidales bacterium, assembly GCA_007128045.1. Lineage (GTDB taxonomy): Bacteria > Bacteroidota > Bacteroidia > Bacteroidales > UBA7960 > SKYG01. Next base: position 5,315 of record SKYG01000110.1, read on the forward strand.
GCATGGACATGGGCATTGTAAACCCTGCCCTGCTGGAAGTGTACGACGAGATAGAGCCCAACCTGTTGAAATATGCAGAAGACGTGGTGCTGAACCGCCGCAAGGATGCCACCGAGCGCATGCTGGCACTGGCAGAAAAGGTAGAAGGGAAAAAGGCCGATGCGGTGGCGGCAGCTGAATGGCGCTCCTGGCCGGTAGAGAAACGCCTCAGCCACGCACTGGTGAAAGGCATCGTCGAATTTATCGAGGAAGACGTGGAGGAGGCCCGCCCAAACTATCCCAGAGCACTCGATGTGATAGAAGGCCCTTTGATGGACGGCATGGCCATCGTAGGCGACCTGTTTGGCGCAGGCAAGATGTTCCTGCCGCAGGTGGTCAAGAGCGCCCGCGTCATGAAAAAGGCAGTAGGATACCTGATGCCATATATCGACGCGGAAATGTCAGTAGGGGCGAAAAATATTTCGCCCCCACATGGTGATGCAACCAATGTATCCGACGGTGACGTAGCAGATGCAGGGGCAACCCCTTCAGGCACCCATGATAAAACTACCCGGCCGCGTAATGCCGGCACCGTGTTATTGGCCACGGTAAAAGGCGATGTGCACGACATCGGAAAAAATATCGTAGGCGTGATTCTGGCCTGCAACAACTATGCGGTGGAAGATATGGGGGTGATGGTGCCTGCCGACAGGATACTGGCCAGGGCACGTGAGCTCAATGCCGACATCATCGGGCTCAGCGGACTGATTACCCCTTCTTTGGATGAGATGGTGCATGTGGCCTCCGAGATGCAACAAAGTGGGATGTCTATCCCCTTGCTCATAGGCGGTGCCACCACCTCCAAACAGCATACCGCCGTAAAGATCGCACCAGCATATTCTGAGCCCGTGGTCTATGTGCGCGATGCGTCGAAAGCCGCCGGCGTGGTGAGCGCCCTGCTGTCGGCAGAGAAAAAAGAACCGTTTGTAAAACAGTTGCAAGAGGAATACAGCGAGCTGCGTGAACGCTATGGCCGTGGCAGGGCACGCCTGTCTAACCTTAGCATCGGACAGGCCCGTGCCAACAAGGTATTCATCGACTGGCAACGGTACGAGCCCCCCGTGCCTGTCTGGAAAGGCCTTCAGGAGATGGGCATCCCCGAAGGAGCCGAGCACGTGGGCAGGGTATGTGCCCTGGCGCCAGCCCTCAGCGAGCTGATACCGTTTATCGACTGGACATTCTTCTTCTATGCCTGGGAGATCAAAGGAAAGTATCCGGCGGTGTTCGACGACCCGCTGAAAGGGGAGGAGGCACAGAAGCTGATGGACGACGCCCGGCAGATGCTCGACTGGCTCGTAAACGATGGACGTCTGCAGGCGAAGGGGGTGTTCGGACTGTTTCCTGCCAATAGCCGTGGCGACGACATCGTGGTATGGCATGACCAGAAAGAGACAGCGGCAGATGCTGCTGCCGTTGCGCACATAGCCAACAGGGATACATCGCAACACGAAGATGCTCCGGGCAGGGAAAGCCAACAGCCTGTTATCATGTATCACCTGCGCAACCAGGAAGATAAAGAAGGCGGAGCTCCCAATGCCTGCCTGTCAGACTTCGTGGCACCCGAAGATTCAGGCAAAAGAGATACCGTAGGGATGTTTGCCGTCACCGCCGGGCATGGACTGGAAGAGATCGTCAGTGAGTTTGAAGCCAGCTACGACGACTACCGCGCCATTATGGCGAAAATTTTGGCCGACAGGCTGGCGGAAGCCTTTGCCGAGTGGCTGCACTGGAAGGTTCGTACAGAATACTGGGGCTATAGTCCCGACGAACAGCTTAACTTCGACCAGCTGCTCAAAGAAACCTACCGGGGCATCAGACCTGCTGCCGGATACCCAGCCTGCCCCGACCATCGCGAAAAAAATACTATCTTTGCGCTGCTCAACGCCACCCACCAGGCAGGGATACACCTTACCGAAAACCTGATGATGGTGCCGGGAGCATCTGTCTCCGGAATCTATATCGCACACCCGGAAGCATATTACTTCAACCTGGGAAAAATTGACAAAGACCAGGTGGCAGATTATGCCCGGCGTATTGGTATCAGCATGGAAGAAGCAGAAAAATACATTAAACAAAATATATTGCAATAATACCAGACTGTTTGACCTTCAGACCTTCAGACTTTCAGACCTTCAGACAAATTATGACCCCATGAAAGTTACAGACCATATACAATCCGGCAAGAAACAAGTCTCTTTTGAAATCATACCCCCTGCAAAGGGAAGCAGCATACAAGTGGTGTTTGACACGCTCGACCCGCTGATGCAATTCGAACCGGCATATATCAACATCACCTACCACCAGTCGGAAACCGTGCTGATGCCCCGCGAAAACGGGCTGCTGGAGGCGCGGGATATTCGAAAACGACCCGGCACCGTGGCCATCTCCGCCGCCGTACATCACAGGTACCAGGTCGACATGGTGCCGCACCTGATTTGTGGCGGGTTCTCAAAAGAAGAGACCGAAGACGCCCTGATAGACCTTAACTACCTGGGCATGGAAAATATTCTGGCCATCAGGGGCGACGGAGACCCCCTCTCCAAAAGGTTTCAGCCGGTAAAAGACGGACATCATTACGCGATAGACCTGGTAAAACAGATCATGAACATGAACAAAGGCATCTATCTCGACGAGATGCTGCGCAATGCCACGAAGTCGAACTTCCAGGTAGGCGTGGCCGGGTACCCCGAAAAGCACGCCGAGTCGCCAAACAAACATACCGACCTGGCCATGCTGAAGGCAAAAGTAGATGCCGGCGCATCCTATATCGTAACACAAATGTTTTTCGACAACAAAAAATTCTTCGACTTCGTAAATGACTGCCGTGCCATCGGAATCAACGTGCCCATCATACCCGGCCTGAAGCCCCTGGCCACCCGCCGGCAGCTGAACGTGATCCCGCAAACGTTTAAAGTAGACATTCCCGATGAGCTCACCCGCGAGGTGGATAAATGCGCCGACCAGCAACAGGTCAGACAGCTCGGCATCGAATGGACCATGCAACAATCCAAAGAGCTCTTTGCCTCCGGCGTACCACTCATACACTACTTCACCATGGGCAGGGTTGAAGGGATGGTGGAGATCGTTAAACAAACACTTTAAAATTGTTGATTTGTTGATTTGTTGAGTTGTTGAGTTGTTGAGTTGTTGAATTGATGTAGGGACAGGACTTGGCCCCCCACAGGGCACTTGTCATCTCGAACCCCGCAGCGGAAACTTGTCATCTCGAACCCCGCAGCGGAAACTTGTCATCTCGAACCCCGCAGCGGAAAC
>SKYG01000168.1 GCA_007128045.1 Bacteroidales bacterium
AATCTTTTTTTCTGCAGGCAAAGAAAAGAAAAATGTTGAACCAATATCAGGCTCACTGGTAAACCATATCCTGCCACCCTGCTTCTCCGTAAACTCCTTACAGATCAGTAAACCCAACCCACTTCCCTTTTCGTCTTTAGTCCCATACGTACTCAACAAATGATCCTGCTGAAACAACCTGGGTTTACTCTCCTCACTAATCCCAACACCGGTATCAGCAACCGACACATGGTTCATATCATTTACCCGTTCAGAAGACAGGGTTATACGCCCCCCCCTGTTTACGTACTTGATGGCATTTGACAACAGGTTCCTGATTATGCTATTTGTCATGTTCACATCTGACCAAACAACTACATCCTTTTCAATTGTATTGATCAATGCTACCCCCTTTTCACGGGCAGCAGCCAACACCAGGTCTATATTCTCTTCAACAAGCTCAGAAAGCGCAATGTATTCAGGGTTATAGGTTAATTTGCCTGTTTGAGCCAAAGACCAATGCAGTAAATTATCAAGTAATGTATTAATCTTGTTAACTGATCTGTCAAGCTCAATGGCTAATTCCCGCAGTTCGTCCTTAGTCAATTCATTGATATCGCGCTTGATAATTCTGGAGAAACTGGCAATAGATGCAAATGGATTTCTTAAATCATGCGAAATAATTGAAAACAGCTTGTCTCTCAGTGCATTGATTTCCTGAAGCTTTTTGTTGGCCTGGATGATCTCCTCCTGTTTTTGCTCTAATTGCTGGTTGATTCTGGAAATATATCTAAGCTTCCTGTATAAAAGAAACAGAATAATAAAAACCAACAAAATAACCAGAATCAGAAATCTTCTCAGAACATCAAAACGATCCTGATAAACAGTAATCATATCAATGTCAGCAACCAAAATATTCTCATGGTAGTTATCTTGCACACCAGAAAACCCATATGTTTTATAAAAGACTGATGTATAAAAAACTGATGGTACGGAAAAGACATTGAAATCATCTATAGCCATCCATAAAATGGCCTGTAGCCCGGAAGATTGACTATCCGGAATCACTATCCCTTTTCTGTCATCCTGTCGACCTGTCAGGGCATGACCCTCCATTCCCCAACTAAGGATGCAAAAACCCAGCAAACTCGAAATGATATAGATAAAGATGGTATTCCGCACATGAATCCTTTTATAAGCAAATATCTTAAAAAATACAATAAGACAATCATATCAGATGTTAAATGAGCCACTTAACAGCCTTTCTTTTACAATAATCACCCCTATCTTATAATCGCACAAACCAAATAACCCCATATTTTAAAACCAATAAGTCAATAAACAACTCAACAATTCAACAATTCAACAATTCAACAAATAACTGCACTTTTTATTTAGTCCAAACAAAAAGTTGGCCTAAATCCGTAAAAGAAACATGACTAATCCTAATTATTTGTATATTTCGGTACGATTTATCTTATTAACATCAAGCCGTCGGGAAGTATGTCATCAGTTAAAAAACTAATCAATTGGATCGTACCTCCCTCAAACTGGAGAGTAACAGTAGTTATTTTATTGGGTATATTTTCCGGAATATTCCTCCTGGTCGTTCATATATCCAAAGCCACATCATACCTTTCTGACAAACCTGAAACATGCATTAACTGTCATGTGATGTACCCTCATTATGCATCCTGGGCTAAGAGCAGTCATGGTCAGGTAACCACATGTGTTGACTGCCATATACCTCAGGATAATTTTTTCAGGAAATACTATGTGAAAGGTACTGATGGCATGGCGCATACTACCTATTTCACATTCAGATGGGAACCTCAGGTCATTCAAATTAAAAGCAGAGGTGTGGGTGTTGTACAGGAAAACTGTATACGTTGCCACCTCGATCTTGTGGATATGGTGCAGTTGGTTGAAGTAACCGGAAAGACTGCTGCCATGGGAGACGGTAAGCTTTGCTGGGAGTGCCACAGGGAAACACCCCATGGAACAGTAAAAAGCCTGTCGGCAGCTCCTCACGCACTGGTAGAAAGATTGCCAACCGTTTTACCATCCTGGATCGAACAGCTTGTCAGACCATCACAGAAAAGAACCGACGCAATCCCAAAATAAAACGAATACACAACAATCTATAAATCATGTATCCTGTTAATCTTCAATATGTTGGGCATCTCTCACTTCGTTCGAGATGACAGGTGCTAAGCAACTCATAACCCGCAACTCATAATCCTTACACCCTATGAAAAGCATCAGAGAACTTACTGAAAAAAAACCATGGTTAAATTGGATTTTATTTTTTCTGACGGTATTAATCGTTTTTGTAATAGGGCTATTTGCAGCCTCAATCATTGAACGCAGAAGTGAAGCCCAACTATATTTTCAAATGCTTCATCCTATTGCCGACTGGGAGCCTCGTAATGAAGTGTGGGGTGAAAACTTTCCAAGGCAGTACGAATCATATATGCTTACCAGAGATACCACCTTTGCAAGCAAATATGCCGGTTCTGTTATGATAGATTATCTTGAAAAGTATCCGGAACTGGTGGTTATGTGGTCAGGATATGCATTTTCCAGGGACTACAACCAGGGGCGTGGGCATTATTACTCAGTAAAAGATGTTCATAACACCTTACGCACAGGGGTGCCTCAACCTGCAACTTGCTGGTCATGCAAAAGCCCTGATGTACCGCGCCTGATGAATGAGATGGGAGTTAGTGAGTTTTATGCATCAAGCTGGGCTGAAATCGGTCCGGAGATCAACAACCATATCGGTTGTCAGGACTGTCATGACCCTCAGACAATGAACCTGCGAATTACCAGACCCGCTCTTGTCGAAGCCTTTCAACGTCAGGGTATCGACATAAATGAGGCAACCCATCAGGAAATGAGGTCATTGGTATGCGCCCAATGTCATGTCGAATATTATTTTAAAGGGGAAGGCAACTATCTTACCTTTCCATGGGATGAAGGATTCGCTGCCGAAGACATGGAATACTATTTTGATCAGGTACAGCATGTCGACTGGGTTCATGGTCTGAGCAAAGCGCCTATGTTAAAAGCGCAACACCCTGATTATGAATTGTACATGACAGGCATACACGCGCAAAGAGGTGTCTCATGTGCCGACTGCCATATGCCATATAAACGAGAGGGAGGCATTAAATTCACCCACCATCATCTTCAAAGTCCGCTAAATGATGTCTCCGGTTCATGCCAGGTATGCCACAGAGAAAGTGAAGCAACCCTGATCGCCAATGTATACGACCGGCAGGAAAAGATCTCTGAATTGCGAAGAATCTCAGAGAAAAACCTGGCCAGGTTACACATTGAGACCAAGACGGCATGGGATGCAGGAGCTAATGAAGCCGATATGGAAGAAATACTGCAATTGATCAGGCACGCACAGTGGCGCTGGGACTGGGTGGCTGCAGCCAACTCTATGGGGTTTCATTCGCCTGCAGAAGCACTGCGGGTGCTTGGAACATCAATACAAAAAGCACAGGAAGCCAGGATATTACTCACGTCGGTATTTCAGAAATATGGGGTAACATACCCAATAGATATGCCTGATATCAGCACCAAAGAAAAGGCGCAGGAATATATTGGTCTTGACATGGAACAACTAATCAGGAATAAAAACCAATGGAAAGAAGCGACCCTGCCTGGATGGATCAGCATGTTGTAGTCACCCGCATCAGGTACACAATGTAAACTTTCTGCGGTTACACAACAGCAACTTTTTCAGGGATATCATCACTACTCTACATTTACCCCGGCAACCACTTCATAAATATTGAAGATGGTATCACCGATTTTCTCGCACGAGGTGATGATCTTATTAAAGTAGAAGGCGCTTTTCACCTGGGCAGTACCGGATTCAATATCCTCTATAACAGTCTCCCTGATATTATCACGAAATTCATTGATCCTATGCTCGTTATCAATAGCTTGTTGCAGGTCATTGCGGGCTCCCAGCTCACTTTTCCTCAGGCTCTGGATCATTAACTCAAAAGCATCATTGGTTAGTTTGAACATCTCAAACAGATCACTGCGCTGTGCCGGTGTAAAATAGACCCCCTCTTCTTTCTTCTTTGACAATATGGTAGACATCTTAAAGCACACATCGCCAATTTTCTCAACCTCACTGCAAATAATCCGTAAACGACGCAATTCCTCAGAGGCATGCTGGCTAAGTTGCTTTTGAGATACTTTAATTAGAAACGTGGTAATCTCTACTTCAACCCTGTCAGTAATCTCTTCATACTTACTCACCCGCTCCAGAATCTCCTGAAATTCCTTTTTATCAGTTTCTACCACCAAGGCAGGGATGAAGTTGAACATTCTGTGTGACAATTCACAAAATTTATACACCTCCTTTTTTGCCTGAAACAGAGAAAGCTCAGCCATATGCAGAAAGCCGCTGCTGAAATACTCCAGCTGTGGACGCTCAAATTTAAGCCCTTTGGAGGGCAATACAAATTCTACTGCTATCACAAAATATTTGATAAAACCGATTAGGAGAAATGTATTTAGAATATTAAAAACAGAATGGAATACAGATAAGCCAATAGGTACCATCAGGGGATTTTGGAAAGGAGAGGATAGCCCGGATTCTATCATAAAATAATCAATCTGGCCAAGGAAGAACCTTAAAAACACAAGCATCCATATCACACCAAAAACATTGAAAATTGTATGGGCAAAGGCCGTACGTTTAGCATATACATTCCCTACCAGGGCAGCCAGATTGGCAGTAATGGTTGTGCCAATGTTCTCGCCAAGCACAATGGCTGCACCATGTTCAAAGCCAATCCAACCATTATTACACATTACAAGTGTTAAAGCCATGGTTGCACTTGACGATTGCAATACAATGGTCAGTAAGGTACCCAATCCTAAGAATATGAAGGTACTGTAAACCCCATATTCTGTAAGATGTTGCAATGAGGCAAACAGTTCGGGGTTATTTTGCAGATCAGGAACAGAGTCCCTTAAGAACTGCAATCCAAGAAACAACAGGGCAAATCCAAGAAATGTCTGACCCATCGAATTAAACCGCTCCTTAGACATCATCAACAACGGAAAGCTAATACCTATTAAAGGCAGGGAAAGAGCCGCTATGTTCAACTTAAACCCCAGCAAAGAGATCAGCCAGGCTGTGGTAGTCGTTCCAATATTGGCGCCCATGATCACGCCAATGGACTGCACCAGGTTAAGCAGACCAGCATTGACAAAGCTTACTACCATCACGGTTGATGCAGAAGATGATTGCACAAGGGTGGTTAACAAAAAACCGGTCAGCACACCCATGTACCGGTTAGAGGTCATGGCGCTTAGAATTGACCGCATCTTGTCGCCCGCCAACTTCTGTATGCCCTCACTCATCGTCTTCATCCCAAAAAGGAAAAGACTAAGTGAGCCAAAGAGAGTCAGAAGCTGAAACAAAGAAATACCCATATCTGTTTACGCTTTATCAGTAATTCAAGTCACCATCCAAAGAAAATCAAAATTAAATAAATCGTTGGTTAACATGACTCCATAATACTGCATTTTATCAACAATATGTATCTAATATTTCAACAACCTCTCGGTTTCAATCAGTTCACTCCCTCTGATAACCTGAATAATATACAAACCTGCTGGCACAAACGACACATCATACGTAAAAGAACGCATTTGTGGATGCAAATAAATCTGATCGGATAAAACAATTGTGCCATAAACAGACAAAACACGGATTGTGTAGCTACCCTCTTCTGCTGATAGGCTAAGACGCAATTCATTTGAAACGGGATTTGACAGATTCAACATGGGCAAACTCACTGGTTCAAAAGCGTAAGTTGACCTGCCACCGATATATAAATCAAGTAAAACTGGTAAATGATCGGAAGTATCATAAAGGGCTTGAATTATCTCTTCCGGCTCACTGTAATTGGGCGGATCAATCAGTGACTCATCCAGCCTTTGTCCGTCCTGGCCCAATGTCCGGTATGAATCAACGACATACTGAATACCTTTATTTCCTTCCAACACATCCCTTGACACCAGAATCTGATCAAATCGATCATCCATACCTCCACTGACAAAACAGCCGACTGGATATTTCCTGGTACTTTGTGTGTGATATAGAGCCATATCCGGATTATCGATCCATACACCGGGCTTGTCTATAGGATCGTAAAACCTGATCTCCTCATTAGGGTGGTAGGTAATCAGACCATATGCCTGCTCATACGACGATTTCATATTAAAATCGCCCATAAACAGCAGGTTTCCACGAGGTCCATTCTGAGAAATATAGGCCATTGCAATCTGAATTTCCGTCAGACGTGTTGTTTGATCGGCATTACTGCTGCCTGCTTTCAGATGAGCCACAATACAGGTTAGAAAAGTTGTATCTCCCTGTATCAGAAACTCATCCTTAACGTATAGTGTATACATATTAATGTCACGAACCTCATTTGAGATCACTGCCTCATGATGAATTCCAAACAGGTCATCCCTGTAATACAGCATGTTTACAATTGTGGTGTTTCTGGTATTGGTGTAGGTGGCTCTGCTGTATTCAGGAGTAACAGGTTGACTCCTATCAGAATTATAATTCAACACCTCATGTAATATCCGATCAGCATTATGCTCTCCCCTACCCAGTTCATTCACCGCGAAAATGTCTGGTTGTGTATGACTGATGATTTTCCTTAGGTTAATGTCTTTCTTATCAACATTATTATTGGTGGAGGTACAAAAAGATGTGTTGATACCATAATACAATAGATTATATACCATAACGGTTATGGTGTCAGTGGAAGCTTGACCAATCCTGGCATATATGCCAACAAGAATAAAAATTACAGCCAAAAACCTGATGATATATAACATAATTCAATCGGCCATTACCCTGTATTATCCATGCTTTTAATTCAGGTCAGATTCAAGTCGCCGAAAGCCGCCGACATTGTAATATACGTTATTGTTTGCTTTTTATGCTAATGCCCTAAAAAGTCTTGTTTTTTTAGCAAAACTTCAGATTTGGTTGCAGCCTTGTGCTGCGATAGGACTAATGCAGGCTTTGAATGACGTTCCAACCATTATTGGGCAAGGGCAAAAAAAAACTTTGCACCCTATGGCAAATATACCAATATGAGTGCAAAGTTATATGAACAAAAGCTTGTCTCAGCTATGTTATGCTTTAAGAAACTTGAAGTCTTTACCTAAATATCTGGCCGTCTCACCAAGCATCTCTTCAATGCGCAATAATTGGTTATACTTAGCGATTCTTTCTGAGCGGCATGCAGAACCTGTTTTGATCTGTCCGGTATTCAAGGCAACGGCCAGGTCAGCAATTGTAGTATCCTCAGTTTCACCTGAGCGATGACTCATTACTGCGGTGTACTTATTCCTGTATGCCATGTTAACAGACTCGATGGTCTCTGTTAATGAACCAATCTGGTTAACCTTCACCAGTATGGAGTTGGCTACATTTGAATTGATACCTCTTTGAAGGCGTTCTACATTGGTAACAAAAAGGTCATCACCTACAATTTGTATCTTCTCGCCCATCTTTTTTGTCATTAGTGCCCATCCATCCCAGTCATCTTCTGCCATACCATCTTCGATAGAAATAATGGGATATTTATTAACCCAATCAGCCCAATAATCAACCATTTGAGAGGGAGTTAGTTTGTCACCTGTTGATTTGTGCAGATGGTATACATTCTCTTCAGGTAAGAAAAACTCACTGGCTGCAGGGTCAAGTGTAAGAAAGATATCTTCACCTGGTTTATAACCGGCATTTTCTGTGGCTTGCAAAATTAGTTGAACCGCTTCTTCATTGGATTTAAGATTGGGTGCAAACCCACCTTCATCACCAACATTGGTAGAGTACCCCTTTTTCTTCAAAACAGCTTTCAGGTGGTGAAATATCTCAGCACCCATTTTAATTGCATGGCTGAAAGAAGATGCGCCAACAGGCATGATCATGAACTCCTGAAAATCGACTGAATTATCTGCATGTGAACCTCCATTAAGGATATTCATCATGGGCATGGGCAATACATTGGCATTCACCCCACCAATGTACCGGAATAGTGGTTGTCCAGTTTCCTGTGCAGCAGCATTAGCAACAGCCAGCGAAACACCCAATATAGCATTTGCTCCCAGGTTTCCTTTGTTTGGTGTCCCGTCAAGCTCAAGCATGGTCTTATCAATGAGAGCCTGATCAGTAACATAAAAACCTTTTAATTCATTATTCAAGGTATTGTTTACATTTCCAACAGCTTTAAGAACGCCTTTACCAAGATAATTGGCCTTATCGCCATCACGTAACTCAACAGCTTCATGAACCCCGGTAGAGGCACCTGAGGGCACGGCAGCGCGTCCCATAAATCCATTTTCGGTAATTACTTCAACCTCTACGGTAGGGTTTCCTCTTGAATCAAGAATTTGTCTGGCATGAATATTTACGATTGAACTCATAATAAAAATATTTTTTGTTAGAATAAAGAATTATTTCTTTTCCTGTTCATCAGCAGAGTCGTCGGTCTGGTCTTTAGAGTCGGTATCTGTTTCTGCAGAGGGCTCTTCTG
>SKYG01000151.1 GCA_007128045.1 Bacteroidales bacterium
AAAAAAGGCATCTCGTATACTTGGTTTTGAGGCAAGAACCGCTTTCTCTGATCTTGAGAAAGCCCTAGATGACTCGGATTTCAGTACACGAATCACTGCGGTTCTTGCCTATGGAAAGCTGGGGAGGCAGGCACGCGAAACCGCAATAGATTTGTTGGTCAGGGAAGCCAGAATGGCGGAATATGACATTCATGCATTATGGGCATTGGATGGCCTGAAGTTTTTAGATGCGCCCGGGGCAGTAGCAGGTATTGCCGCACACGAACTGGTCAGGGGCCCCTACTCCCGGAGGGCATATGACAGGCTTGCCGCAGGGGGCAGCACCTACCGTATGTGAAACGACGCGAATTTATTAAAAGGAAGCATACCCATTAGTCATTTAGCTTAAAACTGTTTATCAATTGTTTCAGCACCTGATCAGCTTTCAATCCCTGTAAGCCCATCTTTGTAAATATCTCTTTTCCTGGCAAGTTATTATTTGCTTTTTTAGCAAATGCCTGCAAGTCTGATTTGATTTGTTTGGGTAAATCATATATATCAGCAGGAGCCAATGTGGCGCCGAGTCTGAAAATATCGGTTCTGTGCTTGTTGATTTTATGGCTGTCAATTTGCTCACCCCTTTCTTTTCTTTCTGTCAGGTCAAGCCATGCAATTGCCTTAAAGCAGATCAGGGCTTCAATTCTGGCCAGTCGTAATCCATCAAATATGCTGCAATGTCCAATAATGAAATGATAATAGACATCATTCAGCATAATGGCCGAAAGATTGCCATAACTTCCATTCTTAATAAACTCCCAGAATCTCCTGACAAATTTAGTGGATAAGGCCTCAATAATCAACACAATATCAATATCCTTTGTACCCTTGGGTGTAAATCCGGCTTCTGAAATGGCATAGTCGCGCGCTGTCCCGCCGATGATAATATAATGATCGCTGAAATCACGGAAGTATTCTCTGAATTTATCTATACCTCGAACCATTGTATTCCTTTTATCATTTGGTTTATTTCGTAGTTTACTCTTTCGTAAGTATCGTCACGATAGATCAGGTAAAGAGAAAGGGGATCAACGAACCCTTTGTCTGACAGGATCACAGGATCATAGCTCCATTGTTCCACAACAAATTCCCCGTCATATTGGCTAAACATTTTTATCCGGCCTTCCTTATGTAACTCTCTGAAGTTCTTTTCCCAGATTGCCAAAAAACTTTTTGGCTCATTGTTTAATAAGGTAAAATGAGCCAATGCATTGATGTTGGTTTTAACCGCCAGATGTTCTGGTAAATCTTCGTTAATAAAAACACTTCTTTTTACCGGATTAGCCAGCAAATTCAAGGCATTTTGCCATAGTCCCGCTTTGTTAGTATTAAAGAAGATGGTTTTTTCTTTAGTCCCTTCAATCTCGCATAGTCCCGCTTCTAACAGATTATCAACAGCCCTTGTAATGGTCAGATAGCTATAAGGAAAAAATTCTGCTATTTTACGAAACCCTAGCCCACTAAGGTTCTGTTTCTGAAGATGGAACAATAGAAGGCATTGCGCAGCAGGCTGAATTTTTCTCCTTTTGGAAACAATGGGGCTAAAGTATTCTTTGAATCGGATCAGCAGTGAAGGCATGAATATTTGCTTGTCAGCAGTAATAAAATCAATTTTTTGCTGAATCAATCTGTTTCTGTTATAGCTTTCAATGCGGCCAAGCACGAATACAACCGGGCAACCTGCCTTACCGACTATGATTTCCTGATGTTTTTTAAGTTGTGATGGAGTAGAAAGCTCATTGCCAATGGGTTCAGCTAAGTATGTTCTTACATCAGCCAGAAACGTTTCCCATAACGTGTACATTGCCCCTATGTAAAGAGGCATCGCATCCATTTCGCGCTGCGAAACAGGTTGAACATTTAGCTTATCATTAAAAACCTTCCTGAGATAATCTATGGCTTGTTTCATATACTCTATCATTTTTCATTTCGGTGAAATGGAGCTCGCCAACATCATTTATCACAGCAAGCTTCGTTATGAGCGAATAATCATCCTCGTGTGTGTCAATAATATCGTCATGGCTCGGTTCATTTTTTTTGTATTAGCAATGTTATCACGAATTTTGCACATTATAGTATAATATGTAAAACGTGATAATATAATGATAATATACATTATGACAATACTTTAAGTTATATTTTATATATTGATCATGTTCATAGTCATGTTGAGTATCCGGTAGCTATAATGATGCCCCTTTATACGCGCCAATCTGTGCGTACAAGGATGGCAGGTATTACCTGTATCATTGTCAGCCAGTTTTCCCTCAAACTGCCGGAGTAGCCGTTTCAGATACTCCCATCGGCCCGTTTCTTAATGGCAGAAGTATTGACATCACAGGTGTCAGGGCGGTCTGGCTTCGCTTTCATGGAGACGGAGACGATTTGTTTCATCTGGATTCGTTTGTGTTTCACGTACTGGGCGACAACTAAGCGTCGCGGAGGATCGAGTTGGTATTCAAGAGCCGGAGATAATTTATTCTTTACTAAAATAAGGTTTTTTAAAATCAATATAATCAAAAAATGCACAGATAATAGAAAATAAATCTATTATCTGTGTAAAATATGCTATATTTGTTGTTAATTTGAAAAGCAGATCATGAATCCACTCGAGACATTTGGAATTGTACCTGTCGATTTTGCCACATTAACTACAATATTTAAGGGGTATACATTTCCTAAAGATAAGGTCGTAAGCTTAGAGAAGAGTGGTGAATTAATTCGGCTTAAAAAGGGAATATATGTGGTATCCAGAAATATACATCGCCAGAATATTTCAATGGAGTTGATTGCCAACCATCTTTATGGTCCCTCCTATGTATCTTTGGAAAGTGCACTTTCTTTTTATAGCCTTATTCCCGAAAGAGTTCATTCAATTAGATCGATGACGCTTAAACGCGGAAGGAAATTTATTACTCCTGTTGGAAATTTTGAGTATATAAAGTCCGAAACCAGCTATTTTAGGATTGGAATTCACCAGGCAAATATCAACGACAGGTATGTTTTTTTGATTGCAAGCCCTGAAAAAGCCCTGTGTGATTTAATCATAAACACATCTGGGCTAAGAATACAATCACCTAAAGCCATGCGGGTTTATCTTGAAGATGATTTGAGAATGGATTTCTCATATCTGCTGAATTTTGATCTTGAAATTATCAAAGGCTGTATTGAAAACGGTAAAAAGAAGAATGAATTAACACATTTGTATAAATCATTGAAGCAATGAATGTATTTGATGAAATGATGTCACGGTACGAGATTATCTCCAACGAGGATTATAAAAATGCGCAACATGAAGTAATGCAGCAAATAGCGCTTGCCGGTTTGTACAGAGGTGGTTTTTTTAGAAAAGCCGCTTTTTATGGGGGGACATGTTTGCGTATTTTTTATGGATTGAAACGATTTTCTGAGGATATGGATTTTTCTCTCCTGAAACGTGAGTCCGGTTTTTCACTTCAAAATTACTTTGAACCGATAATTAATGAGTTTAAGGCTTTGGGAAGAGATGTGATTATTGAAAAAAAGAGCAAAACGCATCAGACGAATGTTGAATCTGCTTTCTTAAAAGACGACACAGCAATTTACAACCTCCAATTCAGGACTGAACGTAGAGTAAAAATAAAAATTGAGGTGGACACTGATCCTCCTCAAGGATTTTCGACAGAGCCTAAATTGATATTATTGCCATTTTCATTTATGACTCATTGCTATACCTTACCAGATCTATATGCCGGGAAAATGCACGCATTGCTTTTTCGAACATGGAAAAACCGGGTAAAGGGCCGGGATTGGTATGACTTTGAATGGTACATCAGAAATAATATTGAGTTGAACATGGACCATCTGAATAAAAGAATTAAGCAAACCAAACCCGATGAAGAGGCGCTTTCTCAGGAAGGCCTGAAAAAACTTTTAAAAGAAAAGCTATTGCAAACCAATATCAATTGGGTGAAAGATGATGTTAGACCATTTATGAAAAATCCGGAAGACATGAATATCTGGAGCTGGGAATACTTTGCACAATTGGTTGATAGAATACAGTTTAAGTCATAATTTATAACCATCTATATCGAAACCTAATATTTTACGTATCCCGGAAAACCTGTCTTGATAAATATTGAAGGCCGTGTGGTTCATGACGACCTGAATGAGACGGCCACGCTGTATTTGATGTTGATAATGGAACATATAGCATTCAGGTAGGACAATAGTGTTGGTTGGCAGGTCATCACTTGCTGTTGTTGAAACAAATTTAAATAGAATAGACACAAAATTTAAAGCCAGTTATTTTTTGTAGTATTATATTGCGGACAAAATTTACCCTCTTAATTGATTGGTTTTATTAATCTTCTTTTTTTTGTAATTAAACCCAAAGATTCAATGACTATAAATAAATATGGTTTGCTATTTGCACTTATAGGAATAATGATATTGGCAATATCATTTAATCAGACAAGCGAACAGCCTGAAAACAATACTGGCAGGGTCGATATCATGAAACGGGAATACGTTACCCCTGTCAGTATTATCTGGAAATCGGACAATACCGGACAATATATAACTGATGCAGAAAGCCTGTTGTTGCCTGGAAATGGACAGGCAGACCTGTTTAACGATGGGTTATGCAGGATGATCAATGATTCAGGACATCAATCTGCCATATTGCTCGATTTTGGAACACAACTGCATGGTGGTCTTGAGATCGTTGCAGGAAGGTGGAGGAGTGGTGTTCCTGAAAGGATCCGTGTCCGGTTTGGAGAATCAATCAGCGAGGCGATGTCAGAATTGGGTGGTGAGAAAAATGCTACCAACGACCATGCCATTCGTGATGAAGAACTGCTTTTACCCTGGCTTGGGAAAAGGGAAATTGGCAATACGGGATTTCGTTATGTAAGAATTGACCTGCTTGAACCCGATGCTGAGATTTTCTTGAAAGAGGTAAATGCAATATCCATATACAGGGACATTCCCTACCTGGGCTCCTTCAACTCCAGCGACACCCTCTTAAACACCATATGGCAAACAGGGGCCTATACCGTCCATCTTAACATGCAGGATTATTTATGGGATGGCATTAAACGTGACCGGTTGGTGTGGGTTGGAGATATGCACCCAGAAGTGATGACCATAAGCGCCGTATTTGGACAAAACGATGTGGTTAATGCCAGCCTTGACCTGATCAGAGATAAAACACCGCTCCCAGGTTGGATGAACGGCATTTCTTCATACTCCATGTGGTGGGTACTGGTACATGCAGATAATTACCTGCAGAACGGCGATTTGGATTACCTCAAACTGCAAAAGCCTTACCTTAGTGCGTTGCTTCGTCAGTTTATTGACAGAATTGATGACAACGGACTGGAAAGGCTTGATGGGCATCGGTTTCTGGATTGGCCCAGCAGTGAAGACAAGGCTGCTATTCATGCTGGATATCAGGCTTTATTAGCCATGACGCTGGAGGCAGGCGCCGAAATGTGCGTGATACTGGGAGACCATGAAACAGCTGAACTTTGTGCAATACATCAAAAAAAACTCCTTGGAAACATTCCGGATCATAATCAATCAAAGCAAGCTGCTGCCCTCATGGCTATGGCCGGAATCACACCGGCAAAAAAAGTAGTTGATGAGGTGATTGCTGTTGGGGGCGCAAAAAACTTCTCTACCTTTTACGGCTATTATATGCTTCAGGCATTGGCACTTGCCGGTGAATATCCAATGGCTATGGACATCATAAGAGAATATTGGGGAGGAATGCTGAAGCTTGGCGCTACAACTTTCTGGGAGGACTTCAACCTGGATTGGGCTGTCAATGCCTATGGCATCGATCAGTTGCCTGTAGAGGGCAAGGACGATATACATGGAGATTTTGGTGACTACTGTTATGTGGGACTTCGTCATAGCCTTTGTCATGGCTGGGCATCAGGGCCTACAACATGGCTTTCTGAACATGTCCTGGGTGTGAAAATCCTGGAACCAGGATGCCGTAAAGTAGCCATAGAACCCAATTTGGGCGATCTGGAATGGGTGGAGGGCACCTATCCAACACCTCATGGTGTTATCACGATTAAACACCGCAGACTTGAGGATGGCTCTGTTAAGTCTGATATTAAAGCGCCCCGTGGGGTCAGGATAGTAAATAGGAAATAGATAATTTCCTCCTCCAAACAGCGAAGCTACCGTGTATATCCCATCAGGAGAAATTTCTGTGTCAAGCATAGTTGGAGAGCAGTTAATATCAGATAATCACGTATCTTTGGTAAAAGAAGAAGGGGATTATTCGATGTATAAACTGGGAAACATATGGAACACCGACGAGACTTTTTAAAAAAAATGGCGGGGTTCACCGCCGGACTTACCTTACCACTTTCGTTGTTTGCCGCTGAAGAAGAAGAGCGAGACAGAATGGGATTGCTATTACCCACCCGAAAGTTGGGGAAAACAGGGGAGTCTGTCACCATGTTAGGTATTGGGGGGTTTCACCTCCATTGGACCACGGATATGGATGCCAGGGATGTCATTATGACGGCGATGAGAAACGGCATTCGCTTTTTTGACACTGCTGAGGGTTATGGCCCTCAAGTTAGTGAGATCAGGATGGGAAAGTTCTTAACTCCGCGGTTTCGCGACCTGGTCTATCTGATGACGAAGTCACAAGCCCGCGACCCGGAAACGGCGCGCAAGCACCTTGAGGGGTCTCTGGAGCGTTTGAAGACAGATTATCTGGATCTGTGGCAGATGCATAGCTTGCTGACCCCCGAAGATGTAGATGAACGCATAGACAACGGGGTGCTCGATGTATTCATCGAAGCAAAAAGGAGCGGAAAGGTGCGCCATATCGGATTTACAGGCCACCAGAACCCATATGCTTTCTTACGCATGCTCGAACGCACCGGCGACATGGATATCTGGGATGCAGCGCAGATGCCGGTAAACCCACTTGATGCTGCCAGCACCCATAGCTTCACCGCCCTGGTATTGCCAGAGCTGCTGAAAAGGGATATCGGCGTTTTGGCCATGAAGACGTTGGCCGACGGCCGATTCTTTGCTGAGAAGAACCTGCACCAATGGCATACCGACAATCCCATCATCCCAGATGTGATGAGCATCGCCGATGCACAACATTTTGCCTGGTCGCTACCCATTAGCACCTTGATCACTGGCGCCGAAAACACCCGCTTTCTGGAAGAGAAAATCGAGTTGGCAAAACAGTTTAAGCAACTCAGCGAAGAAGATCGTCTTGCCTTGGTTGAAAGGGTGTCTGACCTGTCTGTATATGGGAGCCTGGAATATTACAAAAGAGTATAGTCTGATTTGCGTCTTTTTCTGTAACGGTTTTGAAGGCATTGCATACAGTATTGCATATGCTATACATATAATCTATTGTAAACTATCTTAAACCAAATCACATGAAGCGTATTTTACTATTTTTTGCAATCCTGGTAATTGCCAGCGGAAACCTCCTGGGCAAGACTGAACTCACCGATCTCAGGGCAGAAAACCTAAGGGAGCCTTTGGGATTGTCTGCCACAACGCCCAGACTGTCATGGAAGATCATCTCTGATGAATTTGACCAGGTACAAACCGCGTACCAGGTGTTGGTAGCCTCTTCACCACGCCTGCTTACCCCATCAAGGGCCGACCTGTGGAACAGTGAAAAGGTGAACTCCGGACAAAATGTACTGGTTGAGTATGCAGGAACAGCGTTGGAATCACGCCAGCAATGTTGGTGGCAGGTCAGGGTATGGGATAAAAACGGCAGAGCCACTGCATGGTCTGAGCCAGCCTATTTTGAAATGGGGCTGCTGAGTCCTAGTGACTGGGAGGCAGAATGGATCAAAACAGCCATTCAGTTTGATGAATATTTATACCCCTCGCCCATGTTCAGAACAGAGTTTCTGCTTAACAAACCCATTCAGCAGGCACGCCTGTACGCCACGAGCAAGGGCTTATACGAGTTCTATCTGAATGGCGATCGGGTAGGAGATGACCTACTTACCCCGGGCTTTACCAGCTATGAACACCGCATACAATACCAGGTGTATGATGTTACCGATATGATGAACCGTGGTGAGAACGCGGCTGGTATTATTCTGGGCAATGGATGGTACCGTGCATTCAATCCCAACAACAGACCCATGCCCCCCATTCAGGACCTGAAGGTTCTGGCACAACTCGAAGTCGTGTTCCGCGATGGAAGCAGGCAAACGATCGTTACCGGTCCCAATTGGCGGTCTTCCACTGGCCCAGTGCTGGTTTCGACAATGTTTGATGGTGAGACTTACGATGCCCGCCTGGAAATGCCAGGCTGGAATACAACAGGCTTTGATGACACCGCATGGCATGGAGTTGTGCCGACAGGCGATAACAAAGACAACGTAGTTGCCTCTCTGTCCCAGCCAGTAAGGCGCATCGATGAGCTTACGCCCATAGAGATCATTTATACCCCTGAAGGAGATACCGTTATTGATATGGGACAAAATATGGTTGGCTGGT
>SKYG01000041.1 GCA_007128045.1 Bacteroidales bacterium
CAGGTTGACTACAACCTGCCAGAACGCTTTGAGCTTGAATATATTGGCAGCGATAACCAGAAACACAGGCCTGTGATGATTCATCGCGCTCCATTTGGATCGATGGAGCGCTTTGTCGCCGTTTTAATAGAGCATTGTGCCGGCAAATTCCCGCTATGGCTGGCACCCGACCAGGCTATCATATTGCCAATCAGCGATAAATACCAGAATTATGCAAAAAAAGTTTTAAATTTGCTAAATAATTACGAAATTCGCACGCTTATTGATGACCGAAGTGAGAAAACAGGGAAGAAAATCCGTGATGCTGAAACAAAAAAGATCCCCTATATGCTTATTGTGGGTGAAAAAGAAGAATCTGATGGCACGGTTTCTGTCAGGCAACACGGTCATGGCGATTTAGGTACATTTAGTATTGAAGATTTTGTAAAATTGGTAGAAGACCATATAAACAAATTGATACATTATTAGTTTATTTTAATAACCAAATTAAGGAGGAACGTAATATAGCTACACCATTTAGTCCCAGACCAAGAAGACGTTTTGTCAAAAAAGAAGACCCTCATTTTATCAATGAACGGATCAAAGCACCTGTCGTCAGGGTGGTTGGAGAAAACGTTGAACCAGGGATTTTCCCCATTAAGGAAGCCCTGGTCATGGCCGAAGAAAGGGGACTGGATCTTGTTGAGATTGCCCCAACAGCCAATCCACCTGTTTGCAAAATCATCGATTATAAAAAGTTTCTTTACGAACAGAAAAAGAAGCAAAAAGAAATCAAGGCTAATGCAGCCAAAATCGTGGTAAAAGAAATCAGGTTAGGCCCAAATACTGATGATCACGACTTTAACTTTAAGCTGAAACATGCCATTAAGTTTCTTGAGGATGGTTCAAAGCTTAAAGTCTATGTTTTCTTTAAAGGACGCTCCATTATTTATAAAGAGCAAGGAGAGGTGATATTGCTTCGTTTTGCTCAGGAGATCGAAGAATATGGTAAGATTGAGCAGCTGCCTAAACTTGAAGGAAAGCGCATGATCATGCTTGTATCTTCCAAAAAGATAGCCAAGAAAAATTAATGTTCATTGAATATAATAACCAGTAAATTGTTGTGTAATGCCAAAAATGAAAACCAAGTCCGCAGCCAAGAAGCGTTTTTCTCTTACCGCTTCCGGACGTATCAAGCGCAAACACGCTTATAAAAGTCATATTCTGACCAAGAAAAGTAAAAAGAGAAAAAGAAACCTTACCCAAACAGGGTATGTACATAAAGCAGATGAGGCCAATGTAAAGGCCATGTTAAACGTATAATATCTGCTCCTTATTTTTATTCACCTTTGTTTACGCTAAATAAGTCTTTCCCACATGAAGGAAAGCGCTAAACGAAAAAAAACAAACTATTATGCCAAGATCAGCAAATAAAGTCGCCACCAGGCGCAAGAAAAAAAAGCTATTAAAGCTTACCAGAGGATACTTTGGTGCAAGAAAAAATGTCTATACCGTTGCCAAGAATACCTGGGAAAAGGGACAAATGTATGCATACCGCGACAGGCGCAACAAGAAACGTGAATTCAGAAAATTGTGGATTCAGCGTATCAATGCCGGCGCAAGACAATATGGAATGAGTTACTCGCAATTTATAGGAAAACTTAACGCGAAGGATATCAAAATTAACCGTAAGGTGTTGGCCGACCTGGCCATGAATAATCCTGATGCTTTCAAAGCGATCATCGACTCAGTACAATAGATACTTACCAATGAACATGAATAAAAAAGGCCCGATATCGGGCCTTTTTTATTGATATAATCGTATTATTCATGCTTTGATTTCATCAACTATGATCTCAAAGTAGCCAGAAGTTCCTCCAGTATCATCGCTGTGGCACCCCATATGATGTGGCCGTTTATAGTAAAGCAAGGAGTTTGAATGATAGTACCATCCCTTAAGTGTACAGACTTAAAGATAAAATGTTCCTTCTGAAAAAATAAGCTGAAGTCAATTTCAATGATGGCAGCGACTTCCAGGGGGTCAGGTTTAAACACTGGACGATGATCAGCAACACCGACAAATGGATAAACCAAATAATTGCTGGGAGGAATATATAGGTCACTCAACTTTCCCAGAACTTCTACCTGTTCAGGGTTTACGCCAATCTCTTCGTGGGTTTCACGTAAGGCTGTATATTCCATTCCCGGATCATCCCTTTCATAACGCCCCCCAGGAAAGGATATCTGTCCGCTATGTGCGCCATTATATTCTGGCCTTAGAATAAATACCAAAAGCGGATGATCAGTTTCTGAAGGATAGAACAAAAGCAGAACACTGCTTTTTATGGCACTATTTCCTGCCCCCATGCTCTTTACCTCCTCATGACGAAACTCCGGAGCCATACGAAGCTGAGCATCCAAACCAGGCAGTTTTGAATAATCAATGCGTTGTAAAGAACTCTTTAAATTCTCATACGTATTTAAACAATCCATGCGCATAACAACATACTTTTTTTGTTTCCCGCAGATTTCGCAGATCAACGCAGATGTTAACCATAAGAATATCAATGATATAATCTACATAAAAAATCAGCGCAATCAGCGAAAGAATATTTTTATAGCGGGCTTACTCTTAAACAACTCAACAATTCAACAATTCAACTCCTCAAGGCATTTTTATATGTGGACAGGCATCGCTCTCTGGCTTTTTTATGATCGACGACAGGCTGTGGATAATCCATGCAATTTAATTCGGGGATCCATCTGGTTATATATTCACCTTCCGTATCAAATTTCTTTTTCTGCTCTGTTGGATTAAATATTCTGAAATACGGTGCAGCATCACAACCGGTACCTGCAGCCCACTGCCATCCTCCATTATTCGATGACAATTCATAGTCAAAAAGTTGTTGTGCAAAATAGGCTTCACCCCATCGCCAGTCGATTAACAAATGCTTCGTTAAAAAACTGGCTGTGATCATGCGTAAGCGGTTATGCATATAAGCGGTGGCATTGAGTTGACGCATACCAGCATCTACCATTGGATATCCCGTGCGGCCCGTTTTCCACCGTTCAAATTCATGTTCGTTGTTTCGCCAGGCAATTCTGTCGTATTCGGGTTTAAACGAATTGGTGACGACATCAGGGTAGTGCCACAGTATCATGGCGTAAAACTCTCTCCAAATCAGCTCATTTAAAAACACATCACTCCATTTGGCTGCTTTTACCACCAGATCACGTATACCAGCTGTACCAAAACGCAAATGAACACCAAGTCTGGATGTACCTTCCAGCGCAGGATAGTCTCGTGCCTGGTCGTATCGCCTGATGATGTCTTCATCAATCGTCAAGCCTGGAACTGACTTATCAGATCGTTCGAACCCCAAATCCTTTAATCCGGGAAACCCAACAATGGCACTATTGTTATTATCCCATGCCTCGTTTGAAGAATATCTATTATTCGCTGATCCATTTCCAGTATCGGATGCCATATCAAATAATGATGATATCGGAGTGATCCCATCCAATAAATGTTCAGAAGGGAATTGTTTGAGGTGATCTGAATGTAAGGTAAGCCGCCACTTCTGACTAAATGGTGTAAACACTTTATAGGGAGAGCCATCCGGTTTAAGAACATCGTTTTTACCAAAAATCAAATGATCAAGGAAAGAGAAAAACGAAACTGTATTCGACTCAAGCAAGCGCTGAATATTGTCATCACGCTTTTGGCCATAAGGCTCATGGTCAGCATTACAGTATACTGCGTTGATATCAAATTGTTTTAATAACTCCCTGAATATGTCGATAGGTTTTCCTTGTTTAACCAGTATTCCCCTCCCCTTTTGTTGTAATTTCAGATGCATAGCTTGCAATGAATCGTATATAAATAGTACACGATGATCATTTTTTGGGAGGGCATGCAAAATATCAGTGTCAAAAATAAACAGGGGCAACACATGCTCACTTGCTCTCAAGGCTTCATAGAGTCCACGATTATCCACCAACCTGAGGTCTCTTCTAAACCAGAATATGGTGATGGGAGCGGACATGGGAAATGAGTTGAGGAGTTGAAGAGTTGAGGAGTTGAAGAGTTGAGGAGTTGAGGAGTTGAGGAGTTTATTATTTGGACAGTGCTTGATTTAAATGATTTAGGGTTTAAGGTTTAAGGTTTATGGGAGGCGAGATGTTCAGGGTTTTTTCTGAGTATGATAAGGGTAATTTCAGGAGGCATGCCTATTCTTCCGGGAAAGCTCAAAAAACCAAATCCTGTATTGACATATAACTTTTGGTATCCATCATGGTACAGACCACTCCATTCATTATATTTCAGTTGAACAGGGCTCCAGGAAAAGAACCGGTTGCTGATTCCAAATTGCATACCGTGGGTATGGCCACTCAGGGTTAAATTGACATCAGACTCAGGAATTATCTGAGCTTTCCAATGGGATGGATCGTGCGAAAGCAAAATAGTAAAAGTTGCAGCATCAACGGTCGAAACAGACAAAGCCTTATTCAAATCACCATATTGAGCGAATGGTGGCAAGCCCCAATTTTCCACTCCGGCAATCATAATAGAATCATTGCCACGACGAATAAATGCATGCTCATTCATCAACACATGAAATCCCATCTCTTTTTGGACGTTAACAAGTTGTTGAATATTGGCCTCTTTCTCAGCGATGGTGCCCCAACGACGGTAATCTCCCATATCGTGGTTTCCAAGCACAGAATACAAACCATCTGAAGCTTGCAACTCCTGAAAATACGGAATAAATTTCTCAGCCTCTAATGCCTCGTTATTCACCATATCACCGGTAAATACTATCAGGTCCGGACTAAGCTGATTGATAACCCGTAAACCAATTTGAACCGCATCAGTCTGGCTATAGCTGCCCAGATGGGTGTCAGAGAATTGCACAATACGATAACCGTCAAATGCTTCAGGAAGGTCGTCAAACCATATTTGTTGTTCAACCACATTAAAGTTGAAGCGGCCAAAACCAACACCATGCAGGGTGATGGTAAACATAAGAATGGCCACAATAAATCCAGCAGCAGGTACGACCAAACTGTGCCGGAACCTGGTCAAAAAGATATGAAATCTGGTTCTATGATGAAATATCTTCCGGTTTATACTGATGAACAGCAACTTAAGATCATAAAAAACAGTAAATAGGAAGAAACTTGTCTTGGGTATGAAAATAAGCATAAAGCCACCCATAATCCAGAAAAACTTACGGTATTTCTCATATTCCTCCAGATTGCTGCTTCTTATATACAAGGCCCAGGCAATTGCGAATAAGATAAATACAATATCAACGATCCAGTATGACCTAAGCATAAAGTATCGCAGTGGAGTTAGCTTGTGATGTGAAAAGAGTTTTCGTATTCCACGGAAACCATAAAAATCAACAACGAGAAGTACAGAAATTAGCAACAGAAATGACCAGATCATGCGGTAATCAAAAAAACATTATTAACAAATAAAACTAAGCATTAACTTTGACGCAACAACCGGGCCATTTTTTATTTATAAACAGATAATTGCCGATGCAAAGATAGTGATAACCACTTATATAACACTCATTATTTCATAATGTTCATACCAAGAAAAGATACCAAAATTATTCAATCACAATACGTTATACAGAAAAACGTACGATATATTAAAACCATTATGAGATTTTTCTGCAACTATCCTGAAGAGAATGCCCTCGTAAAAAGCGAACACATATGAGTATTTTTGAGCACCTGCTTTTATGCGTTGATAATCATTGTATTATAAAGACTTGTTTGCGTTAGGAATAATGCAGGCCATAACCTGGTATTATGCAACCATTGATTGAAGAAGGATATTTTGTGTTGTTTTTAATTATTACTCTCGGAATAGTAATTGGAAATATTAGGTACCGGGGGGTGTCGCTTGACCTGTCCGCTGTAATATTTGTTGCCCTGTTGCTTGGGCATTTTGGGTTTATGGTACCTGAAGTATTTCAGACCATCGGACTGTTATTTTTTATTTTTACCATTGGCATACAAGCTGGACCGGGATTTTTCGATGCCTTCAAAAAGTTTGGCCGTAAATTGCTGATATTATGCCTGATATTGGTAGGATCAGCAGCTGGGATCAGTTTGTTGCTGATTAAAGCATTAGAAATTGAAACCTACCTGGGTGTTGGCATTTTCAATGGCGCGCTTACCAGCACACCTGGCCTTGCCGCTGCCATAGATATTACTGGTTCGCCATTGGCCTCTATCGGTTACGGTGTTGCCTACCCCGCAGGAGCTCTGCTCGCGATATTGGTAATACATATTCTGCCACTGGTCTTTAACGTTGACATGAAGGGCGAGGACAAAAAGTTCCTTCAAGAAGTCTCGGAAGATTTTCCGGAAGTGAAAAGCCAGGTATTTGTAGTTGAAAACAAAAACATCCATGGAAAAACCTTGAAGGAGCTGGAAATAAGAACGATGACCAAGGCAGTTATTTCCAGGGTTAAGCATGGTGATCTGGCATCAACACCTGACGCCAGCACACGATTATTTCTGGGAGACCTGGTAAAAATGGTTGGCACCGGAGAATCTCTCCACAAAGCAGAACTAATGATTGGTTCAAAAACAGATAAGGATATTCCTCTGGCCCAACAATTTGATGTTAGTTGGGTCTTGGTAACCAATAAGGATGCTATTAATAAAAGTCTCCAGTCATTGAACCTTACTGCATGGTATGGTGCTACAATCACCAGAATACGTCGCAGCAGCATCGATTTAAGCCCCAGGGGAAGCAGCAGGCTTCGTTTTGGAGATAAGGTCTTACTGGCCTGCGACAAAGAGAATATGCCCAAGGTAATGAATATCCTGGGCAACAATGAAAAACGACTGAAAGAGACCGATTTCCTTCCAATTAGTCTGGGGATAATGATTGGCGTTATGTTAGGTGTTGTTCGTTTGCCTTTCTTCGGATTGTTCGAATTTTCTCTCGGGCTCACAGGTGGTGTTCTCATTGCAGCTATTTTGCTCAGTAAATTGGGTAAGACCGGACCAATTATCTGGACGATGTCGAGTAGTGGCAATCAATTATTAAGAAAACTCGGACTTCTCATGTTCCTTGCTGCTGTCGGGACACATGCAGGAGCAGATATCGGATATACCCTTGCTGCCAATGGATTGAAACTGCTTTGGGTCGGCATGGCAATTACTGTTTTCCCGATGTTTATAACGGCAGTTGTTGGTCACTTAATCATGCGCATTAATTTTTCCACCCTGCTCGGAGTGATAGCCGGAAGTATGACCAGCACCCCCGGACTTGCAGCAGCAGACACCAAAACATCAACAGAGGCAGCTTCAGTAGCCTACGCCTCTGTCTATCCTGTAGCACTGGTGCTAATGATTGTATTCTCACAGATACTTAGCGCACTGTAGAAAGTTGGGGGGAAAATTCACAAAAGATTGTTCAAATATGTACATAGTTGTTCAAATATGAACACCAGGATTCTCAACAATAAATACCTCCTACCAACCTATATCCCTGTATTGCAATTATTTAAAATGTAAGGCACGGTAGTTGAAATATATCTAAGTAAAAAATATGAGATACATGATCACTAAAATAGTTAGAAAAGGCCTTGTCCTTATTTTATCAGGGTTGCTGCTACCTGTATCCGGTGTGCTTGTTGCACAGGAACCAGTTACATCAGACTGGCATCAGTTTCGTGGAAGCAACAGAAATGGTTCTGTGGCTGTAGATTATGATTTTTCAACCCATCCGGTAACTGAACCCGTCATTTTATGGAAAAAAGAAATTGGCTCAGGATTTTCGGAGCTGGTGGTTTCTGACGGTATGGTATACACCATGACAGGTGAAATGATTGACAGTATCTCGGGCAGGGAATTTCTTGTATGCTATGCATTGCTTACCGGTGAGGAAATCTGGAGGGTTGAAATAGATGATATTTTTATTGATGTAGACGATTGGGGTGATGGACCAAGATCGACTCCTGCAGTTGATGATCACAATATTTTCTGCTTTAGCGCATCAGGGAAACTGGTTTCTGTATCCAAAGCAAATGGTAAGAAGCGATGGAGCACAGACTTCGTGAGCCTATACGGTAGCACCCGCCCACGCTGGGGATATTCAACATCTCCATTACTGATCGATAATATGGTCATTATGGAAGTTGGTGGAGTGGAATCCATGGGTTTTGCGGCCTTTAGTAAAGATGATGGAGATATTATATGGGCAGCGGAAACAATTACTGCAGCGTATAATTCGCCAATTAGCGTGAATATTGATGGTGAAACACAGATCATATTTGCCAATGCTTCCAAACTTTTTTCTTTCAGCCCCTCTGGAAATCTGTTATGGACATTCGACATGCCTGTCAGATCACCCATGGCCTCTCCCCTGTTTATTGAACCTGATATGCTTTTCGTTTCCGCAGCCAACGATGCCGGTAGCTTTATCATAAAAATCAATGATAATGATCCCGAACTGGTAATGACCAGCAATCAAATGCGTAATGACTGGAGTTCATCTTCTTATAAAGATGGGTACATATATGGGTTTAATGTGGCTACATTGCTATGTATGGATGCAGAATCTGGTGAACGAAAATGGCTGAAGCGGGGATTTGGGAAAGGCAGCCTTATGATGGCAGGAAACATGCTATTTGTATTGTCTGACCAGGGAGCCATTACCATGGTTGAAGCCACCCCTGATGAATACAAGGAGGTTGCCTCCTTTGATGTACTTGAAGGGCGTTCATGGACAGCCCCTTCTTACTCCAATGGCAAACTGTTTGTCAGAAACCTAACCCACATGGTTTGCATTGACCTCTTTCCTGATAATACCGCCATGTAACATGTTTGACGCACATGGGTATGATTATGGGTTCCTTTTTGACTTTCTGACTTTCTGACTTTCTGACATTTCGACAAATTATAAATACAATCAATTCCCATGAGACTAACTTCGCTGACATTACTTGTCTTACTATTTTTGCAGTTTACGTCATCTCTTGCAACTGCATGTGTATCTGACGATAGTGATCGACCAGATACAATCATCGAGAAACATATTGCAGCACATGGCGGGGTAGAGAAACTCTCGTCTGTACATTCAATGAAACTCACAGGAGACTTTACCAGCTTCAGCGTCGTCCATGATTTCGTAACCATAAAAACATCGGACGGATGGTTCTACAGCACTTATAACCTAGGCAAACACAGGGTAACAGAAGGATATGACGGCGACGTCTTCTGGACCATCGATCCCTGGCAAGGCTTTGATTTCCCAAGGAAGATCAACCAGGTGGAGAAACATGTGATTATGCAAAAAGCTGACCTGATAACTCCATTCTTTATGTGGAAAGAAAAAAACTATGAAGTCCGTTTTCTTGGCAGGGAAGATATTGATGGTATGGAGATGAATGTATTGGAGCTGACACGGCCGGGAATGCCTGCAGAGACCTGGTATATCAATTCCAACACTTCTCTCGCTTACAAATACCATTCACAATGGGTAGATTTTACATATCCCATGCAAGCAGAAACCTATTTTGATGATTACAGGGAAGTGGATGGATTGGTCATGCCATTTTACACGGAACAAACCTTCAGCACCAGGCACAGGATTACACAAATTAAAGAAGTGCTGATTAACTCCAACCTGGATGAACGTATCTTTAGGATGCCGTCATGTAAGTATATGGATAAATTAGCCATGCTAGACGGAACCTGGGATGTTGACGTACAGGTTATGACCAGGCAAGGCAGTTGGCATGAGATAGGAACAGTTCATTCAACTTTTTGCTTTATGGACAGGAACAGACTACAGGGAAATATATCCTATGATATGGCCTTTCCGGCATCTAATGACTTCATATTCTCATACAACAAGCGTACCGACCAGTATCAGCTCATACAATTCAGCGAGCTTTTTTCTGTCACAGAGTTGTTTCAAGGTTCATTCACCAACAATAAACTGATCCTTGATAACCTCCCTGAAGAAGGCGCGGTAAACAGCCATTCCGAAACCGGCAATCAACGTGCTTACACGCGGTATATCATTTCTTTGGATACAATGGAGGCAATAACTATTGAAAGAAAACAATCAACGGACAGGGGAGAAAACTGGAGGGATGCTGAAAAATTAACGCTGACAAGACATTGAATCAAGCCTGGCAAGAGAAGATATATCCAAAAATTTGTATGTTTGCAAAAAACCTTTTGCCATGGCCAATAGAATGACCAACGACCCTAAGATCATCCAAAAGATCATTGATGCATGTGAAGCTTGTTATGTTGGGATGATAGATCAGGAAAACAAACCTTATGTTCTGCCGTTCAATTTTGGTTTTGAGGAAGGTATCATATACCTGCACTCCGCAATGACCGGGAAAAAAATTGACATACTAAAGAATAATCCGAATGTCTGTATTAGCTTTAGTACCGACCATCAATTGTTTCACCGGCACGAACCCGTTGCATGCAGTTACGGCATGAAGTACCGCAGTGTATTGGCTTATGGAGCAATAAGCTTTATTGATGATTATGACGAGAAAGTCAGGATATTGAATATAATCATGCGTAAATATACCGGCCGGGAATTTGAATACAACCCCCCCGCTGTTAACAATGTTTGTATTTACAAACTTGCCCCCTCCAGGATCGAAGGCAAAGAATCAGGATACTGAAGAACGTTGAGTTGTTGAGTTGTTGAGTTGTTTAGGCGTTGGGCGGGTTAATGATCTGAAGTGTTTTTTGCCAAAAGAAGAAGACCATATAACCAATTCCAGTTCCCAGCAGGGCGCCAAAGATGACGTCTCCCGGATAATGAACGCCCAAATATATCCGGCTATAGCCATTTAATATAGCATACAATAGCATCACCGGCACCACAAACCGGAAGCGCTCTTTTAGCAGCCCGATTACAAAAACAGCAACTGCGAATGTATTGGCTGCATGAGATGAGACAAACCCATATCTGCCTCCACATTTTCCCCGTACAATATGAACAAGTCCTTCAAGTTCCGGTTCATGACATGGTCTGAACCGCATAAAAGTATTTTTGATAAACACAGAGGATTGGTCGCTAAGGAACACCAACAGTGTAGCAAACAGTATGAAAAGCAGCCCCTTCCACCTGTAGCGATAGATAACCAGAACCAATAAAAAGGCATAAAGTGGTACCCATGTATACTTGTAGCTTATGTAATGCATCAACCAATCGAAGAAGTCATTATGCAATCCATTAAGAAACAGAAACAGTTGTTTATCAAGCTCCAGTAATAATTCAATCATCTTCAGAATCAAATTTATCATTCAAGGCTATCCACAGTAAGTCTTTTAGCTCCACCAAGCCCATGTTGGTATGTGATGAGATACAAGACAACGGAATGTCCGGTAAAGCCTTAGCTACTTTTTTCCTGAGCTTTGTCAGGTCTGAATCAGTCAGTAGATCACACTTAGTGATGGCCAGCACCTTATTTTTATCCAGAAGTTCCGGATTATACTCTTTTAGTTCATGTAAGAGGATCAGGTATTCCTTTTCAATGTTCTCATTATCAGCAGGCACCATAAATAATAATGCAGAATTTCTTTCTATATGCCTGAGAAACCTGTGTCCCAAGCCTTTACCCTTATGCGCCCCTTCGATAATGCCAGGTATATCAGCCATCACGAATGATTGTTGGTCGCGATATGCGACAATACCAAGGTTTGGAACGAGGGTGGTGAAAGGGTAATCAGCGATCACAGGCTTTGCAGCAGATACGACAGATAACAAGGTTGATTTTCCGGCATTGGGAAAACCAACGAGCCCCACATCGGCAAGGATTTTAAGTTCGAAGATCAGGTTATTCTCCTGACCCGCTTCACCGGGCTGTGCAAAGCGAGGTGTTTGGCGGGTGCTGGACTTAAAATGGGTATTTCCCTGGCCACCTCTGCCCCCGTGAAGCAACACCATTTTTTGGTCGTGCGACACAATCTCTCCTTTTATCTCACCGGTATCAGCATCTTTGATTACGGTGCCAAGAGGAACTTCTATCCATGCATCTTTCCCACCCCCTCCTGTTCGCTGTTGTCTGCCTCCCGGCTTTCCTGCTTCCGCAATTACATGCCTGGTATATTTCAGATGCAACAACGTCCATAATTGCCTGTTTCCTCTCACGATGACATGTCCACCCCTGCCACCATCCCCACCATCCGGTCCACCTTTCGGGATGAACTTCTCTCTGCGAAGGTGCGAAGATCCAGCCCCTCCTTTTCCGGAACGGCAATTAATCTTTACATAATCAATGAAGTTGGAATTCATGTATAGGCAGTTTATAGGCACTACCGCGAAAATCTGAGGGATAGTGTTCAGCGAAGCATCATGATTATTTACCTAGTTCACCTCAACAAGCACTTCCTTATTCAACAGGTAGGTGTCAATAGCCAAAGTAATCTTTTCAAATACCTTTTCGACAGGATCCATGCCGTTAATTCTGACAAGCTTTCCCTGATTACTGTAATATGAGACCAATGGGAGTGACTGAGATTTATAGACTTCTATTCGTTTCCAAATAACTTCTTCGTTGTCGTCACTACGGCCAGAATCCTCAGCCCTACCCAACAACCTCTTCAGCAATTCATCTTCCCTGACATCAACAGATATCACAATATTTACAGGCATTTCATTACATATCAACATATTATCAAGCATCTCTGCCTGATTTAATGTGCGTGGGAACCCATCAAATACGAAACCGGATCGATCGCAATTCTTCTTTACCGTATGCTGAAGTTCGCGGATAACAATATCATCGGGAACAAGCATTCCATTGTCTATATACTTAGCGATTTCTTTGCCGAGTTTTGTTTGCCGCTTCATCTCATCCCGAAGCAGATCTCCGGTTGATATATGTTTAAGATGATACTTTTCAACAATCTTGGCAGATTGGGTGCCCTTTCCTGAACCAGGAGGGCCAAATATGATAATGTTCAGCATGGCTTTCTTTTTTAATAAATAATAGACAGCAAGTCAATTATTCCACAACTATTTTATAAATATCCTTGAAATTCCTTCCAAGGCCATTGTAATCAAGACCATATCCAACAATGAAATCATTTGGGATCTTTATCCCGATATAATCCGGGTTGACATTGGTGCGCAATGCTGCAGGTTTAAGCAGGAATGTTGCAACACGAATTGAAGTAGGTTGATAGGTTTTCAAATCTTGTAACAGTTGTGATATCGTAATTCCGGTATCAATAATATCCTCAAGTATGATCACATCTCTTCCGTTAATATCCTCATTCAATCCGATTAATGTCTTCACCTCTTCTGTGCTGGATGTGCCTCTGTACGAAGCAAGTTTGATAAAGCTTACCTGACATGCTCCTGAGTACTCCTTGAGCAGATCAGCGGCAAACATGAACGAACCATTCAGAACGCATAAAAAAAGTGGTTCGGATTCTTTATAATCACGCATGATCTCTGAAGCCATTCGCTTAATGGCAGAAAGAATCTGTTCATAAGGTATTTCCTTGCTGAACAATTTATCTCCTACCTGTATACGACTCATAATAAATAGTTTATGTTACCAGGGAATCGTTTGTGTCGAGAATCCCTTATCGCTTCATTCTACAAAAGTAAACCAATGACCTGACGATGGCATTAAATAATCAGGAAAAATATCAACAATTTGTGAATTAACGTGCAAATTCAATCACCTCAAGGTCTTTAATATCGGATCCATGTATCAAGAACCGTATCATGGTAATAACTTTATGAAAGCCATTTTTACCCGCTGCACCTGGATTGATATGCAACAAATTATTTCGTGTATCATATTGCACTTTTAAAATATGAGAATGACCTGAGATGAAAAGCTTTGGCGGTTTACTATGTACCAAGTGTTTAACATCCATCGAATAATTTCCCGGATATCCCCCAATGTGTGTCATCAACACATCTACTTCCTCACACATGAAACGTTGAAATTTAGGAAAAGTTAATCTGATATCATGTCCATCAATATTTCCGTAGACCCCTGTTAATGGCTTGATCGATTGCAGGCCTTCAACAACCTCAAAGCGTCCGAAATCCCCTGCATGCCAAATCTCATCACAGTCTTTAAATATTCTCGCAGTCTCAGGATGCAGGTATCCATGTGTGTCTGACAGCAATCCGATTCTTCTCATATAGCACATTTTGTCATGAATCTCATCAGGCCATGTTCCATTAACATAAAATTCATCAGCACAAAGATACTAGTTTCTTCTGGCCGGCAGCCTGTAAACAAAGATGAACTGTCAGCACAACCCTGCGATATTACACTTAACCTGAATAATACAGGTTAGTTGGTCAGTAATAGAATAAAAAATGTACTTTAGCGTATAGTTATCAATCGCAGAATGGCATTATGGCTAAAAACATTCAAGTCCTTTCAGTTAATGTTTCATCAGTTCAGGGTATGCCTGTAAAACAAGCTACACAGTTCCATCCCGATAGTGATAAGGTTTCAGGCAATGAATCTGTATATTCCATACATCACGTTTTAAGGTTATTAGAAAGGGGTCGTAGTCATTTCATGGCCCCTGTTTCAGAAGGTGTTCTTATGCCTGACGCAGTTGAATGGGACATTCTGATAGAAGGTAATGATCACACGCATGCTTTGCCTTTGGATCGTTTTTCAGGAGAACATATTGAAATGGAGGTCATGAAGATCGCAGGCAGGAGTCATGACGCTAAGGGTGTAATTCCTGAAGAAACAGGCAATACAACCATCCCTGTTGAAGTCATTTATGCCAGGGTAACCAAACCTGGCATGTTAAAACCAGGTGATACATTAGTGTATATCCCAAGGGGGTTTCGTATTGAATTGGTAACATTGAGCGACAGAGCTTTCCGGGGTGAGTATGAAGACCTCAGCGGACCAAGAGTCGAAGAATTGATCACTAAACACTTTTCAAAGAGTGCGAGAAATATCCGGCTAAAAAAAACCATTATTCCAGATGACGAGAATCTTTTAAAGCAGCTGATTGGTTCTTCGTTAAACAATTCAGCAGATATACTTATTACAACCGGGGGTACCGGTGTTGGCAAGCGTGATATCACCGTTGATACAATAAGGCCACTGCTTACAAAAGAGGTTCCCGGAATCATGGAGATGATCAGGGTTAAATATGGCTCACAAAAACCCCAGGCTTTGCTAAGCAGAAGTGTAGCTGGATTTATTGATAATATGCTTGTTTACACCCTTCCAGGCAGCGTAAAAGCTGTGAATGAATATATGGAGGAGATATTGAAAACTATCGATCACCTGATCTATATGAGATATGGGCTGGATGTGCATTAATAACAAAAGTCCTGCCAGGCGGGGCGTTTTTTTTGTTTCGCAGAGTAAGTAATTACCAATTCCGGGCTGCCATAGCTCCCACCCTCTCGCAACAAACTAGTGGTATAATCATAGGATATTCCTACTTTGATGTTACCAACATAAAGACCGGCAACGGCGCCAATGGAATCATCATATCTGTAAGTAATACCAAAATACAAACGATCATTTATTAGCAGGCCGCTCTGGATATCATATTGGGGAATTAATAGTTCGGTGGTTTGTATCAGTAGTGAAGGTAAAAAACTTAGCTGCATACTTCGTGAGTAAACCAATGGAATTGAAGTTCCGGCTAAAAAAAGATATTGTCGTTTATTCAAGTAATTAAATCCAGTATATTCAATGGCTGTTTGCATTAGATTGTATGCAGAGATACCAACATAGGATCCTCCTTCGTGCCTGTATAGAATTCCAGCCCCCAGGTCAATTCCGGAAGCCCCTCCGGAAAAGGCCATGCCAGCCACCGGACTACCTGGTGGCATTAGATTGCCGTCAAACGACTTATAGAGATAGTCTGCTGAAAGACCAAGGCTGAATGTATGATAGCGACCAGGCTTGAAATGATGTGCCCCATTTACCCTCAGAAGAATGCTTTCTTCCGGACCAATTCTGTCATACAGTGTCATTATACCCAGGCTGCTTTGTACATCAGCAAAAGGAATGTCTGCAAATATCATATAAGACCGTGGGCCAATATGTTGTCCTTCATTACTTTGTAATCCCAACCATTGATGTCTTCCGGCAAAACCGGCGACAAGCAGCCCGGAACTACCTGTAGCTGCGGGATTAACATATGACTTCAACTCCGTAAACTGTGTAAAGTAAGGAGTCTGTTGCCCGCTACAGGCAAGGCAGGTTAATACGATCACACTAAATATCAAGAAGCTTTTTCTCATAACTCATGCAGCATCAATTCAGGGACGGGCAATTATAAGCTTTTTACTAATTACCCTGGTATCACCTGATAAACGAACCAGATACACACCTTCCACTAAACCCGAAACATCCAGTGTGACCAGCTTATCAACTACTGGTTTCGAATCATATAGAATCCTTTCTCCTTTATAGTTGATGATTTCAGCCTGCACAGGGCCAGACATCAATGAACCAACATCAATCTGTACAGAATGTGAGGCAGGATTTGGGAAGAGGTTTGCAGCTTCCCTGATCAACCGTATCAAGCCCGTGAGTTCATAGTTCCGGCCATCAAATCCTATACTGCGCAGATAAAAAGTATACATCCCATCCGGTGCTTCTTGCCCGTTATCATAATCTCCAAACCACTTTCCATCAAGCCCGGTATACCCATGAACCCTTCGTCCGCGCCTATCGTATATGTCGACATCCAAACTGACCAGACCTTTGGATATCACTTCAAAATACGCATGTGGCCCACCACCATCGGGAGTGATTACCTCTACAGGGATTATCACAACTTTTTGTTCTGCAACGATGATGAATTCAGCAAGCTCGATACAGTTGTAAGGATCCCCGGAATGTACTTCAAGAAAAATTGTCGTTATGCCCTCTTCATTCACAGTGATCGGAATGGCTGACACATTGTCAAACGATTGATGGTCATAATACCATATATGGAAAGCGGGTAGTTCTTCAACATTAAAAGCAAAAGATATATCGAATGGAACTACCCCATAAATGGTATCAGTATGGGTTACACCATACTCGTCTGTAGCGTAGATGACTGGATTCATCGATAGTGATTCAGGTATCGTCTTAGTGACGGTTTGTGACTGACCAAAACTATCTTCTACACTGATGGTATAATCGCCTGGATCAAGATATGAAAAATAGCGGTCACGATCTGAATGTTGTAATGTGTCGCCATTAAATATCACTGTGAATGGAGGAAGACCACCCAAAATGGTCAACGCAACTGCACTGGGATTATCATCAGCACACAGCCTGGGTTGCATTTCCACATCCAGTGATAACTCAGGAATCTCAATATTGATTGTGAACGATGTCTGTTCTATACAATCATTCAGACCGCCTGAATACACTTCAAGGATAACCTCATGAACACCTTGCTCTTCAAAACTGAATTTAGGTTGCCGGACAGTGGTTTCTGTTACGGTACCTATACGCCATAGCCAGCCTTCCAACATATCTTCATCGTTAACAGTGAAAGAAAATTCTACATCAAAAGGTATGGTTTCATATATCGAGTCTGAATAAATAATTCCATGATCATTTGTGGCATATATGACAGGGGCCAACAGTTCAGCGGCATGTATATCAATGCTTACCATCTCCTCACACCCTAACTTATCAACAATAAGGAAATTGTAAGTCCCGTAATTAAGATTCTCCATGACAAAAGAAACACCCTCATTCTGCAAGGTATTTTGCTCAGCTCCATTCAATACCACAGTATACGGGGCTACTCCACCAGCTATATCCAGTTTAATCGACCCATCTTCACGGCCTGCACATGTCTCATGTACAATAGTAGATTCTATATTGACAGGTTTTGGTTGTACTAGCACATAACTACCATGATCATTGTTCTGGTTGTCGTCATTTACATTGAGTAACCTGATGGTAATTTCATATGTTTTGTAGTCAGACAAATCGAACGTGCCGGAAAATGTATGGGTGTAAACACCTTCAAAGTAACCATCGACGGGTTCGATATGCTCATTTCCATCGTTAATTTTCAACGAAATATCGAATGACTCTAGAGGTATATCTCCATAACGTTTAATAACAACGGATATCTCCTCCTCTTTGGCAAATGAGCACTGTTGCAATGGAGCAACCAGATCAACAAGGCCATAATCAATAAAGAATTCCATACATCCGATATCGGGTGGATCATTGCGTTCCAGGCCATAAATATCATGAGTAACTTGCAGCAGGGTCTCCCCTGCCCCGTTTAAGAATTTTTCGTATGGCAAAGGAAAATCATAAGAGGTAAACAATGGATCAAAGTAGCTTGAATTTGAATCGCCACCAATGCTGGTTTCCCATGTATTGTGATCATACATGTTCATTCCGTTATACCCAATCAATCCATTGGCATTATAATAGTTGTTATAGTCGATCACTAAGTCTTGAGGTAACACATCGATATATATGGGATAGGCTGCAGGAGCATATAATATATTATTTTTTACAACCACTGAGGCTCCTTCTTGCAGCCATAATGCTTTTGACCCGTTATTTGAATTCCGGACATTTATGGTGTTGAAGTAAACACCTGAATTGAGGGCGTCTGACACATAAATTGCATTGACCGTATGGGTACCTGAACTATTAATGAAATTGTTGTAAATGTCAATATCTTCGCCGCCTTCGATAGTTACTCCCATATTATTCCGGTCAGCACTGCTTATGATAGTCAACCAGTTGCTATTCACAACGAGATTGTTGGCCTTTACAGCCAGTATTCCCATCTGTATCTCATCAAAATGATTCTCTTCTATGGTTATATTTTTTGCAGCGGTAATATGTAATGCTTGAAACAATAGTTCGTTAAATACATTATTTTTTATAAGCACATTCTCTGAAAAAACATCACTATTGCCATGTATCATAATGTAATTTGACGACCTGGAGTCACCAATACCTGAAAATGAATTGTTAATTATTTGTATATTGTTAGTTCCGGTAGCATCTAGTTCGATGGCAATTCTTCGGGTATTGAAACTACACCCATCAATAAGGATATTTCCAGACTGGTCTGCTATAGCAACAGCATATTGGCCAACAAACTCAATGTGTCTGAACTCAATATTATGTGCATCTCTGAGAACCACGGCAGCCTGTTCTCCAGTTTCTGGATAAATGATTACATTTGCATCTGATCCGTTTTCAGCAATAAAAGACACTGTATTGTCTGCGTCTGCACCAGGTATGTTTCCAATCACAAAACGCTCTTCATAGACGTCATCTCTGACATTAAACACTACCGGACAGGTGATACCTGCTGTATTTAATACGGCTATCGCGTCAGAAAAGTTCAAAAAATCGGGGTTTTGTCCTCCAATCGTATACGCAGTGCCACATAAACTGGCAACCACCGATATTTCTGTCGAATCATTATAATGATTACAATCCGTTTGTCCATTCGGAGAGTCTGTCCAGGCTTTCACGGTGTACAATCCGTCATAATAGTTGAATGTTTCATCAAACACAACCTCTGTAGAATTTCCACCAGGTAGTCCGTCTGCGTTCACCCAACTATATTCATGCACGGTATTTACACCTGCACCCACTATGCGGATAAAAACATCAACAGAAAACAATGATTCTGTACCATGATTTTGTAACAAGACCTTGATTTCCTGGCCACCAGGAATATTCAGAGCCACAGTACCTGGAGATAAAATGGCATTGATGCCTGCATCATATGTGCACAGATTCGTTTCCTTTGCTCCTATATCAGGCTTTACACCATCTCTCAGGTTACCGGCAATGTCAGTAACTATACCATCAACAGGCAAGCCGGCATGTTTCAGCAATACCTGATTCATAGATAAATCTACCTGACTACCATCGTCTGGAGGGAAGAATGGGTTCACCGACAAAGAATGATCATCGCCTGATATAATTGACCTCCAATCATCCATGTTATTGTATGTTGACTGATTATGGCGTCCAATCCGGCCTCTTGAACTGTAATAATTATTGAAATCAATGGTTAATTGGGATGGTGTTCCTTGAAGATGTACAGGATTACCTGCCTGTCGAACCATGAAAATATTGTTTTTCACCTTGTGTGACGTACCATTTATCAGCCACAATGCTTTATTGTTACCTTCCGGATCATCATTGGCAATATGAATGCTATTAAACAATATATCCCCATGCTGACTGCTATTCAACTTAATACCCACAGAGGCCGCTTGTCCCCATCCCAGTATATAATTGTTATATACCCTGGCATGGCTACCTCCCTGGATATGAATGCCAATATTTTCTTGACCATATTGCCCCTGAAGTCGCAGCCTGTTAGCCCATACAGTGACACCAGAGGTATTTACCGCCTTTACTCCAAAACTTACATTATCGAAGTAATTGTTAGCAATATCAATTTGTGAAGCAGACTGTATATTTAAGGCTTCATTTTGGGGAGCGCTAAAGGTATTCCCGGTGATATTGACATTCTGTACTGTTTTGCTACCGTGCTCCAGGCTTATCGACTGAGACCCTCCAACAAAAGTGTTATTTCTTAGCGTGATATCGTTTGATCCGTCTCTGATCACCAATCCAGGCCTGGCAGGCACAAAGCTTTCGTCAGCAGATAAAGAGCAGTTTTCCAGCAATATATGGCTTGACTGATTTTCAATTATCAGCCCATAATGGCCTTGGAATTCAATGCTTCTAAACACAATGTTACTGGCTCCTGAGAGTCTGACAGGCGTTTGCCGATCATAGGGAAAAAGAAGTTGCACCGGACTATCATTATCAGGGTGTGCCTCAAAGGTGACCAGATTTTGTGTGGAAGTGCCCTGGATATCACCTATAACAAGCTGTTCATGATACTCTCCACCTCTTACCAGAAAACGCACCGGACAATTTCCAACTCCAGAAGTGTGGAGTACCAAAACGGCCTGAGAAAAACTTGAGAAATGATCCCCGGGCTGATCACCTATATAATAGTCATTGCACAGTGCACCTGATACCATGATCAACTTTCTGATACTATCATTGTGGTGATTGCAGTCATTGGGCAAATTGGTCCATGCACGCACATCATAAAAGCCAACCTGAGAAAACTCAAATGTTCCTAACAGGATATCTTTGTTTGCACCAGAAACCATATTTTGACCGCTCAGAACTACAACATTTTGCGGTATCCCATTAACAGACCAATGTATAGTTAAATCTTCCAATAGGGCTGTTCCCTGGTTTTGCAGTTCTACCCGTATATCTGCTGTACCGGCTTCTACCGGACTTGAAGGGGCAATGATTCTGTTGAGTCCGGCATCTGTCGTGCATGGGTCATATTCTTTGGCGCCGATATCTGGCTCCGATAAATGGCGCTGAACACCATCAATATCAGTATCGATTCCGGCAATTGCCAATGCTGCATTATTGAGCAAAATCTGATTTATGGAAAGGTCCTGGGGGCTGGTATAAAATGGATTCACCGACAATGAGTGATTATCCTGACCCGTATCAGTACGCCACCCATCTAATTCACTGTATATGACGCCTTCAAAGTTTCCAATAATACCCCTGGGATGG
Organism: Bacteroidales bacterium; assembly: GCA_007128045.1. GTDB lineage: Bacteria > Bacteroidota > Bacteroidia > Bacteroidales > UBA7960 > SKYG01. The sequence goes on from SKYG01000041.1 coordinate 21,570, forward strand.
TGATAGTTGTTGTAATCAATCTGGGATCCTGACATGTTAATGCCCACCATTACAGGCAAGCCCCTATCATTAATGTTAAAAATATTATTCAGTAATTTAAGCTGATCACTGTCTTTCACCTCTAAGGCTGTACTACGATCACCAACATCGGTATTGGTGATGTTGATACTGTTAAACAACACCTCACTGGAATTCGCATTCCTGAGCCGTATTCCTGATGAGGGTGCTGAACCGCGGGTATAAATAAAGTTATTATACAGCTTCGATTGATCGGTATGCCACAATTCAATAGCAGCACTTTGATAACCATAGCCACCAATAATATGCATCCGGTTGTTTCTGATGGTCATATCCTCACAAGAATACGAGCTAATTCCCGAACCAATATTGTTAAATGAATTCCCTTCAATTATAGTCCCTCTGGATGCATACAATTGTATTGCTTTAAAACGGGTTTTATCTCCAAAGCTGTTGCTGATAATATGCACATTTGTAACCGGTACATACCCCATTTGACCAATCACCAATGCTGTATCAGACAATTGGTTATTTGATCGTTCATTGAACATATTGTCTTCAAGGAGAATATCATTAGAGCCACCCCTGATATTGACAGCAAACCTATGTCCTGCCCTGAACAGGCAGCCAACAAATGATACATCTGATGCATGATTATCTATAATCAGGCCATTATATCCCCCAAAGAAACCAATGTTTTTAAAATGAATATGCTTTGTACCTCTGAGATGCATGGTAGCTTGTAACCACTCGGTATACGACAGCTCTGTTGACTCTGGGTCTTCATTTTCAGATTCAAAAGTGATGGTATTAACCGAATTGGTGCCAGTAACCTCACCGATAGTAATCTGATTTTGGTATGTGCCAGGTCTGACAATAAATCGCACAGGACCATTAACACCAGCCGTGTTCAGGGCGTCAGCAGCCTCTTTAAAATCATGAAAGTCCGAATCGTCACCCCCAACCGTATAGATGCCGGAAAGAGCCGGTCTTAGTAGTCTTTCGTTGATATTGTTAACAGAGTTACCATCGTCAAAGCCAGGTGGAAGGCTTACCCAGACTTTGATCCTGACTGAAGTTTGAAAATCATATGTCCCGATTATAATGTCCTCTTCTTTTTGTCCAAAATGAAGGTTACCATTCCATGTCACACTTCCCATCGCCTCATCATTAATTGCCCAATGTAAGCTAGCTTCTGCAATGGGAAGTGTGCCAAAATTTCCAAGTGTGGCGCGTATCTCCTGCTCTCCTGCATCGAATGGCATATCTGGTGAGCTGATCTCCAGCAGCGCAGCATCATATTGATATGCCTGGTATATCCGTACATTATCCAAGGCCCAAAAACCCTGACCATTACCATCCCAAAGAAACCGAATCATTGAAGCTTTCAAGGCTTCACCAAGGCCAGTTTCAAGACTGGTTGGCGACACGTCAATTACCTCCGATCTAGGGTTGGATGTTTCTTCGTCCCAAACAGCTATTTCACGCCATCCATCTCCATAATTTACTTCCAGTACGGCCCGCTCATCCTGTCCGGGAATGAAGGTGTGGTCAAACATCAGAATAAAAAAATTGGAACCGGATGCATTAAAAGGACTGCTCTGTAATGCAACCTTTTGAGGGGTATTATCTGGCGACACAAACCCCGCATCGAAGATGGCGAATTTGCCTGTTATGGGAAAACTGACATACCGGCTACCAGGATTGTCGAAGTGCCATACATCCTGGTTGCTATCACCCTCCAACACTTTTACAGACCAACCCGCTGGTGGAGTAGTTCCGCTGGCATTTGTGAAGCCCTGATTTAAAATATATTGCTGGGTATATCCTGATGTTGAATATAGTAACGCAGCAACAATAGACAGTCTGGAAAACAGATTTTTTAAAAAAATTATTTGGGCCCTCATTTGGAACAAAGCAGCATTGGCTGTTCGTTAGTAAAATAATTGTACACGGTCGCCATGCAATCTGGATCATTATATAACAAAGTTAACGATAATAATTCAGATATTATTTTTCACAACCCAGGTGAGGGAGTATATGATAAAACTATTTGGAGAATTATTCGTTTATTACTGTAAAACCAACTCAAAAATGCAAAAAATCACATATATATTTGTTTTACTGACATTCATTCTGTCAGGAGCCCATTACAGGTCAACGGCTTTAACGGTTGATATACATACCACACAGCCTCATCAGCCAATTATCCACAGTCATCTGAGCAACAATGATTATGCAGCTCGGCTGAAGCTTGATGAATGGCCAGTCGAAAAACTGAATACGGCAGCAACAGCCCATTATCTGTCTGACATAGAGAAGAACATGATCCTGTCAATGAACTTGATAAGGTACAATCCTTCAAAATATGCTGAGTTATATGTTCAGGAAGCTATTGGTTATTTTCGTGGGATGGAGTTTCATTACCCAGGCATGGAATATATCCTGATAACGCAAGAGGGTGTCTTGCCTGCAAAAGAATTATACGAATTTTTGAAGCAAACTTTGCCAAAGCCAATATTTAATCCTTCCGAGGGACTAAGCCTGGCAGCCCGAAGTCATGCGACTCACCAAAGTCGTAACGGAGAAACAGGTCATGGTGGACAAGGAGGTATGCGGGCACGTATTGAAAGACATGGCAAGTGGAGTGGTAGAATTGCCGAAAATATTACTTATGGAAGCACATCTTCGCACCTGGCAATATTGGGGCTGATGATTGATGACGGGGTACCTGATCGTGGACACAGAGACAATATGTTAAACGAAGAACTTCAGGTGGCAGGAGTTGCATGGGCTTCACACCCCAGGTACCCGGGTGGTGTCTATGTAATTAAGTATGCAGGAGGTTTTGAATCCGATTAGGAAAACAAAGAGCAGACCGCACGTATTATATCATCCGGATCGGGGTTAATGTCAAAAACACATGATGGTTGCAGGTAATGCAGTTGCTTTACCTGTTTAAAACGCTTTTCTCCTCCTCCGGTAACATTTAGCATAATACAGGCTTCGGCTGGCAAACGTCCGGCTTTGGATTCGTTGATCAACGTAGCAGTCGCTATTGCTGAAGCCGGATGAATGTCATTTCCCTCCAAAGACTCAAATAATATGGCTGCCTCTTTAGCCTCCTGGTTAGAGGCCTTTAATACCTGGCCATCACTATCTTTGAGCGCATCAAATAGTCCTCCGGAAATTCCATAAGGAGGCTTTCTATTTGAAAGCACTTTTGCAGAAATCTCTTCCACCTGCCGACGGGCAACCTCATCGTCGAGAGGTAATATATCGCATGATCCAGCATTCCAGGCTTCGAATACCGGGAGAAAAGGGATATTTTGAGAAACCATCAGCTTCATCTTGTGATTGCCATAATTGCCGTCATTGATTAGACGAAGGTTGGCCTCCCAGGCAGCGATGGCACCAGTACCGCTGCCAATGGCCTGAAAGTAGAAATCAGGTATTCGTCCGATCTTATGAGCAGCAGATAAAACAGTTGTACCCATTCCATCACGCCTGGCTACATTTTTTGCGCCACCTTCAGCAAAAAAACCTTCAATGCCACAGACCAGATTCGACAGATGAATGGCATCATAGTAATCACTTCCAGATATAGTGGTGACCAAACGTACACAATTGCTGATCTCTGAGTCGAACCATAAAGCATCCAGGTTGTCGTGCGGCACACAAAGCAGCAAAGGAA
>SKYG01000262.1 GCA_007128045.1 Bacteroidales bacterium
CTCCGCGTTCCTCTGCGAATCACTCTGCGCCCTCTGCGGTTAACCATTCTCCGCGTTCCTCTGCGAATCACTCTGCGCCCTCTGCGGTTAAATCCCCTCCGCGTTCCTCTGCGAATCACTCTGCGCCCTCTGCGGTTAACCATTCTCCGCGTTCCTCTGCGAATCACTCTGCGCCCTCTGCGGTTAAATCCCCTCCGCGGTTAACCTGGAAATATTAATTCTCTGGTTCCTGTGGGAGTTCCTGTGGAAGTTCCTGTGGAGCGGGGGCTTGCTGCATTGGCATTTGCATATCAACAGGAGGAACATCTGTTGCAGGGATCAGATCACGAACCTCGCTTTCTATGGCCGGACCTGCACCTGAACGTGGTATCACGAAAGTAGAAGAAAGTGTTAAAGCCAATAGGATAATGGCCAGTGTCCAGGTAGACTTTTCAAGGAAATCGGTGGTTTTTCTGACACCCATTACCTGGTTGCTGGAAGAAAAGTTCGAAGCCAGTCCACCACCTTTAGAGTTCTGAACAAGTACGATCAACACCAAAAGAATACAGGTAATCAAAATAAGTACGGAAATCAATACGTATGCGCCCATTATGAAAAAATATTATTTGTTTTTACTTTTATTATTGGATGGCAGGTTAATTATAACCTGACCATCAACCATTTGACATATTGTCAGTTTGCTGTTTTATCTGTTCTATTTTTTCTGCAAAGTAACTGCTTTTTTCCGGATATTTCAAACATAATTTTTCGTAAATGCCTAATGCCTTTTGGGTTTTGCCCTGCTTAAGTAAAATATCAGCCAATGTTTCGCTAACCAGGTCGTTGTCTTCTTCAACGCTATTGTCGATGATCTCCGGCGTATCAGAAGCTGCTACAGGTTCCTTTGGAGAACTGATACGAGGGTTTTCTTTGAGAAAACGATCAATGATATCTTGCTGTTTTTGTTGTTTTTCCGTAAGATCCAGTCCTTTTTTATGTAAAAAGGCTGCAAATAGTTTTTTGTCAGGAGCATATAACCTGGCACGTTGGGCATAAACCCCTTCAGAGTCCTTCCCTGTGATATGCATGGCCCTGGCCAGCAACATGTTTGACACCTGACAATAAGGATAGTCGTTGCAATACCCATCCAGAAAATCCAGGACAGTATCATCAAACTCAATTTGATTATTTATCAGTGCTGTCAGGGTAATCATAGCTGTTTATAGTTCGTTCTACAGGAAATTAAACATATCACCAGTTCACCACAGCCTGGTTAAATATATCTTCAACCAATGCCTCATTGATGATGTCGATGGCTTCATTTTCTATTTGAGAAAGGCTTAGCTCACTCGGATAATCATAGAACCTGGAGAAGGATCTTTCAAAGCTGTTTTTCTCGTCATATTCGTTAATGAATTTTACCCTTACCGTAATGGTAAGCCTGTTTAATGCAGCACGGTCGTCTCCTGCAATAGCTGTTGGTGTCGTGCTGTAACCTGTTATACTTCCTTCAAAATGCAAGTCGCCTCCGTTGTCTACAAGCCTGAGGTTCGTTTGTCTTAAAAATTTTGTTTGCAGCTCGTCGGTAAACCGTTGGCTTAAAGTAGGCTGAACAAGGGGTGCGTCATTGGGGAAAAATGCCACCGATATGGTTCTTGCCTCCGGAGGAATGCTGGCTCCTGTAAATGAATAAATGCCGCACGACCAAAACGATAGTAACATCGCATGAATGATAATTAGCCGTATGTATGCAAACAAAGATTTGCTCATAATTTGTCTGAAGGTCGGTTTAACGTTTATGGTTTATGGTTTATGGTTTATGGTTTAAAGGTTTAAAGGTTGTCGTTTATGTCACGATTCGATATCATATTCTTTAATTTTTCTGTACAGTGTACGCTCAGAAATACCAAGTTCCTTTGCGGCCTTTTTTCTTCTGCCGTTATGCTTATGTAATGCTTTAATGATCAAATCCTTTTCCTTATCCTGAATAAACAGGCTTTCTTCAACATATTCATGTGGCTCCTCCTCAAAGCTTTCTACAACATGATCCTCATCACGGTTTATATGCAACTCATTGGGTTCAGATTTATACACCTGAGGCAAGTCCCTGTCGCGGTACAATCGTTCAATGACCTGTGCATGATTTTCCTGCAGGTCATTGTCAGCATGTTCGCTCTGTAATATGCCTGTGATGATCTTTTTCATGTCGTTGATGTCGCGTTTCATCTCGAACAACAACTTGTATAAGATTTCTCTTTCGCTGAGTCCGGAGGAAGTGTCGCCCAGCTCCTTAAATAACACGGGCAGTCTGACATCCACATCGCCGGGCAGGTATTTGCGCAGGGTATCGGCCGTTATCAGGCGCTCTTTTTCTATAACAGACAATTGTTCGGCAAGGTTTTTTAACTGCCTGACATTGCCTGTCCACCTGTGATTTAGCAAGATATCTTCAGCATCCGGACTTAATTGCATGGGAGGCATGCGGTATTTTTCGGCAAAATCGTTGGTGAATTTTTTAAATAACAGGATGATATCCTCTTTCCTGTCGCGCAGGGCAGGCACATGAATAGGTACGGTGTTTAACCGGTAGTAAAGGTCTTCCCTGAATTTTCCTTTGGCAATGGCTTCCTGAAGGTTCACGTTTGTGGCGCCCACTACCCTGACATCGGTTTTAAGCACCTTTGATGACCCCACTTTGATAAACTCACCGGTTTCCAGAACCCTTAATAGCCGCACCTGGGTAAGTAATGGAAGCTCAGCTACCTCATCAAGAAAAATGGTGCCCCCGTTAACCACTTCAAAATACCCTTTCCTGGCATCATGAGCCCCTGTGAATGAACCCTTTTCATGACCAAACAACTCTGAATCTATGGTCCCCTCCGGGATAGCCCCACAGTTTACTGCAATATATGGTCCATGCTTTCTTGCACTTAAATGATGGATGATCTTGGGAAATGATTCCTTTCCTGTGCCACTCTCCCCAGTGATAAGTACAGTAATATCTGTGGGGGCCACTTGCCTTGCCACGTCGATGGCCCGGTCAAGTAAAGGCGAATGCCCCTGGATACCAAACCGCTGCTTTATGGATAATACGTCCATGATAGTTCTGCCATTTCGTCAGTTTATTGGTGCAAAGGTAATCATTTCATATAATTTGTCTGAATGTCGAAAAGTCAAAAAGTCAAAAAGTCAAAAATGCACTTAGTGCCAATAATCATTCTCCTGTGTGTGGACAAAGTGCACATGCTTATTTCATGTTAATTTTTTACCTTTGCGCAACGCGGGTTAACCGCAGAGGACACGGAGTGATTCGCAGAGGAACGCGGAGGGACAGGTATAGGCCGGGCTTGACCGGCCTTCATATAACGTTAAAGGCAACTGTAGGGACAGGGCTTGACCTGTCCGTCTTGATCATCTGACAGGTAATACGGAACAACAGGGCTTGACCTGTCCGTCTTGATCATCTGACAGGTATTACGGAACAACAGGGCAGGCCCTTCAGAGGACAGGTCAAGCCCTGTCCCTACGGAGATGCAACACTTCTTTGGTAAGGCCGGTCAAGCCCGGCCTATACGTGCGGGGTCCTGATATGTTCAAATCAACAAATCAACAAATCAACAAATCAACAGATCAACAACCTAATATGAGTACAGATAAAAAAACATTCAAGCGTTACACAGTCACATCGGCGCTGCCCTATGCAAACGGGCCGATTCATATTGGTCATCTGGCCGGGGTTTATATACCGGCTGATATATACACACGGTATCTCCGTCTAAAAGGTGAGGATGTCATCTACATTGGTGGCAGCGATGAACATGGTGTTCCCATAACCATCAAGGCCCGGCAGGAGAAGCTTACGCCACAGGATATTGTAGATAAGTACCATACCATGATCAAAGACTCCTTTGAGGAGTTTGGAATTGCTTTCGATGTGTACAGCCGTACATCTGCACCTGTCCATCATGAAACGGCCTCAGGTTTCTTTAAAACCTTGTATGATAACGGAAAATTTGTTGAGAAAGAAACGGAGCAGTATTACGATGAAGAAACCCGGCATTTTCTGGCCGACCGCTATATCACAGGTACTTGTCCGCACTGTAGTTATGAAAAGGCCTATGGCGACCAATGCGAACACTGCGGAACATCTTTAAGTCCTACCGACCTGATCAATCCGCGCTCTGTGTTAAGTGGCAACAAGCCCATCATGAAAAAAACGCGGCATTGGTACCTGCCATTGGACGAGTATGAGCCCATGTTGCGCAAATGGATTCTGGAGGGGCACAAACATGACTGGAAGTCAAACGTATATGGCCAGTGCAAGTCGTGGATTGACCAGGGTTTGCAGGCTAGGGCTGTTACGCGCGACCTTGACTGGGGTGTAAAGGTGCCTGTAGAAGGGGCTGATGGTAAGGTATTGTATGTCTGGTTTGATGCGCCTATTGGCTATATATCAGCTACGAGGGAATGGGGAGAGGCCAGAGGTGCCGACTGGCAAAAATACTGGAAAGACCCTGAGTCAAAGCTGGTGCATTTTATCGGCAAAGACAACATTGTATTTCATTGTATCATTTTTCCGGTAATGCTTCATGCCGAAGGGTCTTATATCCTACCCGACAATGTGCCTGCCAACGAGTTCCTCAACCTGGAAGGGGATAAGATATCTACCTCCCGCAACTGGGCTGTATGGCTTCACGAATACCTGAAAGATTTTCCCGGCAAGCAGGATGTGTTGCGCTATGTGCTATGTGCCGCAGCTCCTGAAACCAAAGACAATGATTTCACCTGGAAGGACTTCCAGGCAAGAAACAACAATGAGTTGCTGGCCATCTTTGGCAACTTTATCAACCGTACCCTGGTACTTACCCATAAATATTTCGAGGGTAAAGTGCCTGAAATCCCTGTTAACGATAGCCTTAATGGCATAACACCAACCGATAAACAGACGCTTGACTCGCTGGCAGCCTTTCCGGAAAAGATCATGAACAGCCTCGACAACTACCGCTTTCGTGAGGCTCTGGGAGAACTGATGAACCTGGCCCGCCTGGGCAACAAATACCTGACCGATGCAGAGCCCTGGAAAATTTTCAAGGATAATCCGCAACGCGTACAAACCATACTGAATATTTCATTACAAATATGTGGCAGCCTGACCATTCTGTGTGAGCCGTTTCTTCCTTTTACCGCAGAAAAGCTTCAAAAGATGCTTCGGGTAGGCAAGCCACAGTGGAAACTCGCCGGAAGCCGCGACCTGCTAAAAGCCGGTCATGAAATAGATGTGCCGGCATTGCTGTTTGACCGCATCGAGGACAAAGAAATCGATGATCAGATACAAAAACTACTGCAAACACGAAAGGATAACGAACAAGTCCAGCCCCAAACCCCTCTCAAGCCACCAATTACTTATGAGGATTTTGCCCGTTTGGATATCCGGACGGCCACCATTACTGCTGCTGAAAAGGTGGCAAAAACCAAAAAGCTGCTCAAACTGGAGCTCAATACCGGATTGGATACCCGTACCGTGGTGTCGGGAATATCTGGCGTGTATGAGCCTGCGGATATTGTCGGCAAGAAAGTCATCCTGCTGGCAAACCTGGAACCAAAAAACATCAGGGGTATCATGTCGCATGGCATGATCCTGATGGCAGAGAAACAAGATGGGGATTTAAGTTTTATCGTTCCGGAGAAAGAATTTCCTGACGGAGAGATCATTTGCTGACGACCAACCGAAAAAATACGGCTAAAAAAATGCCGGGATTATCTCATTAATTTGTCATTGATTTATAAAAATGACAAAAATCTTCATTATCTTTGCCGTGGTGAAGGGCCCCGTAGTTCAATGGATAGAATGGAAGTTTCCTAAACTTTAGATACAGGTTCGATTCCTGTCGGGGCTACTACTTCCCCCTCAAGCAATGGCCCAAGGTTATGCGCTTCTTTAAAGCCGGGTTCACATTTTATACATGATCATTATGAATAGAAAAGAAGACAGGCCCAGTAAGATCGCTTATGAGCGCCACCTTAATCAGTTGGGCATCCCTGAAAGCCTGAAAAAGAGCAAGGGCGGACAGGTTCCCGATTACGTTAAGTACGGCACATGGCTTCGTGTTAACGATCCTGAAGGATTTGACTCTGGTTATCAATCCTGGAAGGCAATGATGCGCGCTCAGAAAGCTTGATCTTCACATGGTAAGCACACCCCATCTACCCCAGACCGGCACATCTGACGGAATTATTTCGCGTAGTTGCGAAGTCTAAATCTAACGAGGTGGATCCTTTAAAACGACTGGCCGGGCAAACGGCCATTTATGGCCTTAGCAGCATCGTGGGAAGACTGATCAACTTCCTGCTGGTTCCGCTTTATACCAACATTCTGTTCAACACAGGCGAATATGGCATCATCGCTGAGATGTATGCCTATGTAGCCTTTTTATTAATCCTTCTTACCTATGGGATGGAGACGGCATTCTTTCGCTTCTCTCACCAGGAACCGGCACAAAAGCAGCGGGTATACAGCACCACCCTGATGTCGATCATGTCAACATCCTCCCTGTTTGTGTTGCTGGTGATCCTGTTTCGACAGCCCCTGGCCGATATCCTCCGGCACCCCGGCCATACCGAATACATCGTCTGGCTAGGGATCATTATAGGCCTCGACACCTTAAATGCCATTCCCTTCGCCAGGCTGCGTGCAGAAAATAAAGCATTTGCCTTTGCTGCCATAAAGCTTATCGGCATTGCTGCCAACATCCTATTCATCCTGTTATTTTTGGTGCTCAGTCCCTGGCTCCTTGAAAACCACCCGCAAAGTTTCCTGGCTCCCCTGATCAGCCGTCTATATGACCCGTCTATTGGCGTCGGGTACGTGTTTATATCCAACCTGATAGCTACTGCCATCACCACCATCCTACTCTTGCCGGTCATGTTAACAGCCGGATTCCATTTTTCTGTCAACACCTGGAAGACCATGCTGCGATATGCCTGGCCACTCATCCTGGTAGGCATGGCGGGGGTCGTCAACGAAACCCTCGACAAGCTGTTGCTCAAATACATGCTTCCCCCCGATATAGCCATGTCGCACGTAGGCATCTACAGCGCCTGTTACAAAATTTCCGTCTTCATGACCATCTTCATACAGGCATTCAGGTTTGCCGCAGAGCCATTTTTCTTCGCACAGGCAGCACATGAGCAGGCACGGGAGATGTATGCCCGCGTTATGAAATATTTTGTGGTGGCATGCCTGTTTATTTTTCTTGGGATCATGTTGTTTATGGATATCGTACAGTATTTTGTCGGGAAGGAGTTCCGGGTAGGACTTGCCGTAGTACCCATTCTGCTGATGGCCAATCTGTTTCTTGGGGTCTATTTTAACCTGTCGATATGGTACAAGCTCACCGGGCAAACCCTGTACGGCGCCTGGATCGCCCTGGCCGGTGCCGCCATCACCATACTGCTCAACATCTGGTGGATACCCCTGTTCGGCTATCACGGCTCCGCCTGGGCAACCCTCATATGCTACTTCGCTATGATGGTCATCTCTTACCTTTACGGGCAAAAACACTATCCCGTACCATATGAGATGGGAAAAATCCTGTCTATGATCGCCATGGCCCTGGCAATCTACCTGGGAAGCACCTTGTTGCCACCACTACCTGCGGTGGCGGGTTACGCGGTAAACATCGCCCTGATCGGTTTGTTCGCCATCACCGTATGGCTTATCGACCCGGTAATGCTGAAAATAAACAGGAAAATATAGACTGCCCTGAATGCTGCAAGGACCAATGGCCACAGTTAAAGTGTACAAATGGTATCAGGAACATCCTGAAGGTATTCGCCTTTTCCAGATCCAACGCATCCTTATACTGGTAGCACCCATTGACGCATTGTGTGGAGCCAAGACGAACGACCGTTGTAGAGACGAACGGCCGTTCACCGAAAAAATGTTGTCCTGCAAAGTGTGTTTATTTATCTTTGCATATGACCCGGTAGCATCATTGCCATGAAGGGGAAATAAATGACATCGCCATGAAAGAGCAAACACCTCCCACTGCAGAAGACATCCTGGGCCGTTACGATCGGCCACTGACCTTCGAGAAGGTCTGGGCCATGTTCCAGGAAACTGATAAGAAGTTCCAGGATACGGATAAGAGCCTCCGTCGTCTGGAAGATTTGTTCACCAGTCAGTGGGGGCGGTTGATCGAATCGCTGGTGGAAGGCGACCTGGTGGGGTTGCTCAACCGGTTCGGCATCCCAGTGAACACCGTCAGCGAACGCACCAAAGGCAGTTACCAAGGCAATAGCTTCGAGTTCGACCTGGTGGCCCGCAACGGCGAGGAGGTGGTGATTGTGGAGGTGAAGACCACCCTGCGGCCAGACGACGTGAAGCACTTTACTGGCAAGCTGGAGCAGGCCAAGACCTGGATGCCCGGTATCCGCCATAACACCCTGTATGGCGCCATAGCCTACCTAAAGCAAGATGCCAATGCAGCCGACATGGCCATGAACAAGGGTCTGCTGGTGATCCGCGCCA
>SKYG01000035.1 GCA_007128045.1 Bacteroidales bacterium
CTCCGCCCGCTCATAACAGAAGCGCCAGCGAAGTGAGAGATACCCTACATCTTCAGGACTCCGCCCGCTCATAACAGAAGCGCCAGCGAAGTGAGAGATACCCTACATCTTCAGGACTCCGTTATCGTGAAAATCACCGCGAAGCAAATAGAAATTTTATTTTGTAGCTGAAATGTTCTTTGAAAAATGGATGTTCCCTACGGAAAACAGGAGATGACCATGGTATAAGCTGTATAAGAATCAAACACCTGTTTGTCCGCTTGCGAACATATACGTTTCGTAAGCGGACAGTTTTTTTTGCCGGCAATATAAACGTATAATGTGTATAAACATCATCATGATAGATGATTACAGCAGATGGCACAAGGTTTGTTCTATAATGGGTAGAATAATAGAATGGAACTAAAGGAGTAACCAACCTGAAAACAAGTGTTTCCTTTATATCGTCCCTCTGATACTTAAAGTTCCTCTGATTCTTAATTGGTGGTTTGGTTTCCAGGTCTTGTCGTATGTACAAGACCTGGTTTTTTTATCCACAACCCGGAACAAAGCACTGAGAAACCCACAACCCCGGTAACCCGGTAACCTGTTAACCCGGTAACGGGCGACCACAAGGGTCGCCCCTACAACAGATCAAACAACCCATAACCGCAACAACTTATCCCCCAAAATTCCCACAGTTTATGTACTTTTGACATGAAATAAGCATGTGCACATTCGTTCACACACAGGAGAATGTTCATACATGGATTGGCTTCGCCGAGCTCGCGAAAGGCTCGGTTCCATGTGACCGAAATATAAAAATTATGAACACATGAATAATCGGTTATATTATTGATGAAAAGAATTTTCAGGTCCTTGATTGTGTCGGCTACCTTATTGAGAAAGCATATCCCAGGCAACGAACAAAAGATGTTGTTTTTCATTGCCGGCATGTTGCTGATCATGTTTTTTATGTCTTGCGCGAATGTCGTGGCACCTACCGGAGGGCCAAGAGACGAAGACCCTCCTGTGGTGGTCAGGAGTGTGCCTGCCAACTACTCACCAAACTATAGTGGAGAACAGATACGCATCTCTTTTGATGAGTTTATCGTGCTGAACGATCTGAGGCAGCAGCTGCTGGTTTCGCCACCACTGGAAAATTTGCCGGATATACGGATAAGGGGCCGGAACCTGATTATAGACATTGAAGATGAGCTACGTCCCAATACCACATACAGTATTTTTATGGGGGATGCTGTAAGGGACAACACAGAGGGCAATGCCATCCCCAACTTCCGGTTCGTATTTTCTACCGGCGATTATGTAGACTCCTTGTCGCTGAGCGGCAAGGTCATTAATGCCTTTACCCTGGAACCTGAGGAAGCTGTTTTTGTGATGCTCTATGATAGCATTTACGACTCCATCCCATATAAAGAACGGCCGGTATACCTTTCGAAGACCACCAAAGAAGGAGGGTTTGAAATTACCAATATGAAAGAGGGCTCGTACCTGATGTTTGCCCTGGTCGACAACAATGGCAACTTTTTGTATGACCTTCCTGATGAGAAGATTGCTTTTCTCGACAGTTTGGTGACACCCCAATATATACCACCTGTGGTTGAGCCCGACACAGTGTTGTTGGAAGATAGCCTGGATGTGAGCGAGAGAAATAGAGGTGTGGAGTGGCAAGAAGGAGACAAAGTCAGCATTGATGAGGTCGGGACAACCGGAGCAGGCACTAATCTGGATGAGGGCGGACTGGAAGCTGGAAGATCCACCAGGGATGAAGATGACGTAGAAATTACTGAAGTCCAGGCGCAAGATATACCTCAAGAACAGGAAGAGGTGCCATTTTATACCTTGTATCTGTTTCAGGAACGGGATACTGTGCAGCGCATTACTTCCAGAAATTTGGTGAGAAAAGGTCAGATACAATTGACATTCAGGGTACCTTATGACTCGATCTGTTTCAGAGATATTCGTGGTGAGCTTCAAGATGATTGGTACATACAAGAGTTTGGCCTTCATCGCGACACGATCAATGTTTGGTTTGAAGGGGTTGAACAGGATTCATTGTTTTTGGAAGTATATGATGGCATTCATCTGTTGGATACCATAAAACTATCGACCACACCACGCCTTGCCAGGGGCCGCGATGCTGATGCCGGCGAACAGGAACCTGCTGTGCCGCCTGTGTCGCTCGCTTTTGGCAGCCAGCAAGGGCGATCGTATCCATATCATAAGCGGTTTTCCGCAAAAGCGTCGGCCCCACTAAAGCAGATCGATCAGGAAAAAATTACAGCATTAATCAGCGACACGATCCCCCTGGATGTGTCTTTTGAGTTTGCGGACTATGTGCAAAGAAATATGACCATGACTACAGAACTGGAAGAGAGTGAATCCTATCGACTCTTGTTTTTACCCGGAGCGCTGACAGATATGTTCGGGGGCACCAATGATACGTTGGTATGGACGTTCAGAACCAGCAACAATGAAGATTATGGTGTGCTGATTATTAATGTTGATATCCGGACACCTTCCCATGAAACAGATACGGCAGGCCACTCCGGCATTACAGATCATACGGATGAGGTACAAACAATGCACTATATATTACAGCTGTTGGACAGGGACGGCAAAAGCCTGCAGGAACAATATATTATAGGGTCTGGCGTATATAGATTTCCCTATCTTCTTCCCGGAAACTATAGCTTTCGCCTGATTGAAGACCGGAATAACAACAAACAGTGGGACACCGGACACTACCTCAAGGGCATTCTTCCTGAGCGAGTATATATGTATGAAGAAACCATACAGGTACGCCAGAACTGGGAAACGGAAGAGAACTGGGTGGTTGGCAAACAGTAATCACTTGTCGAGGTTAATGATTGCCTGAAGTACGTTGAATCAACTATGTATATTAATAAAATATTTCACGGAGAAGACTTCGAATAACCGGAAAAAGACATAACTTTGCAGTGGATTTTCTAGCTGTTAATAAATAAACAAATAAGCTATGGGTGTTCAGTTATCACATGTTGAGCATATTGGCATTGCGGTATCCAATCTGGAGGAATCCATAAAATTCTACGAGGAAGTGCTGGGTCTCACATGCTACTCTGTAGAGGAGGTCAAAGAACAGAAAGTGAAGACCGCCTTCTTTAAGTTGGGACAGGTAAAAATAGAGTTGCTTGAGTCTACAGATCCGGAAGGCCCGATTGCAAAATTTATCGAAAAGCGCGGACAGGGCGTTCATCATCTGGCCTTTGCTGTTGACGATATTCAGGGAGCCCTTGAGGAGTTAGATCAGAAAGGGGTTACCTTAATCGATAAAACGCCACGTAAAGGTGCGGAGAAATTGGATATTGCCTTCTTACATCCCAAATCAACCCACGGCGTATTAATGGAAATCTGCACACACACATAAAAGTGAAAAGTGAAAAGTGAAAAGTGAAAAGATATTGACCTTCAGACCTTCAGACCTTCAGACCTTCAGACTTTCGACCCTAAACCTTAAACCTTAAACTTTAAACCTTAAACCGCCACAACATGTCATTTGAAAATAAAATCAAGGAGTTGCTGGAGAAGCGCGAGCTTGCCAAACTAGGTGGCGGGCAGAAACGTATTGATTCCCAGCATCAAAAGGGGAAGTTGACTGCCCGAGAGCGTATCGACTTATTGCTTGACGAGGGTAGCTTTGAGGAGTTTGGGATGTTTGTTACCCATCGTTGTACTGACTTTGACCTTGGCGAGAAACAATATCTGACAGATGGTGTGGTAACAGGCTATGGCACTATCGATGGCCGGTTGGTGTTTGTTTTTGCACAGGATTTTACCATCTTTGGCGGATCTTTATCGTTGGCATATGCTGAGAAAATTTGCAAAGTGATGGAGAAGGCCATGAAATCGGGGGCGCCGGTTATTGGGCTGAATGACAGTGGAGGTGCGCGCATACAGGAAGGGGTTAACAGCCTGGCAGGCTATGCCGATATTTTTCAACACAACATTCTGGCATCGGGTGTGGTACCTCAGATAAGTGCCATCTTTGGTCCATGCGCCGGGGGTGCTGTATACTCTCCTGCTCTGACAGACTTTACCATCATGACCAAAGAAAACAGCTATATGTTTGTTACCGGTCCGAAGGTGGTAAAAACGGTTACCGGAGAGGTGATCAATGAAAAAGAATTGGGTGGTGCCCAAGCGCATGGAAGTAAATCGGGTGTCACACATTTTATCGCCGATGATGAACAGGAGGGGCTGCTGCTTATCCGTAAGCTGTTAAGCTTTCTTCCACAAAACAACCTGGAGGATCCACCCCTGGATATGTGCGATGATCCTGTCGACAGGCTTGAAGATGAGCTGAACAGCATAATACCTGAAAGTCCGAACAAGCCTTACAATGTAAAGGATGTGATCTATGCTGTAGTAGACTACAATGAGTTTCTGGAGGTTCAGCGGGATTATGCCCCCAATATTGTCACCGGATATGCCCGCTTCAATGGGATGCCTGTGGGCATTGTTGCCAACCAGCCGAACTATCTGGCTGGCGTGCTCGACATCAATGCTTCACGCAAAGCGGCACGGTTTGTCCGTTTTTGTGATGCCTTTAATATCCCTTTGGTAACCCTGGTTGATGTTCCGGGATTTCTCCCTGGTTCTAACCAGGAGCATGGCGCGATCATTACACATGGGGCAAAACTGTTGTTTGCATACGGGGAGGCAACGGTACCAAAGGTGACTATCATCCTCAGGAAGGCCTATGGTGGAGCGTATTGCGTGATGAGTTCCAAGCATCTGCGCGGCGACATCAACTATGCCTGGCCGATGGCAGAAATTGCTGTAATAGGCCCCAAAGGAGCCATTGAAATACTGAAAAGCAAGGAGCTCCAGGCATTTAAAACCGAGGAAGAGCGTGAGTTATTTATGCAAAAGCATGAACAGGAATATGCCGATAAGTTTGCCACACCATATCATGCCGCAAAATATGGATACATCGATGATGTAATAGAACCAAGAAACACCCGTTTCCGTGTTATACGTGCTTTACAGTCGCTGGCAACGAAAAAAGAGGTCAACCCACCTAAAAAGCACTCAAACATCCCATTATAAAGATATATACCCATGAATATTCACTCATTATTTAATGTGCCCGGCCTCAATGGTTTTCTGCATTCTTTTGTCAGTGCAACAGAGGTTGGCAGCATTGCATCCAATTCGGGACTCATGGCCGGCAACGCTGCAGATGATGCATGCGCGTTTGCCCAAAACGATCCTTATGGGTTTATGATGGCGCTACTGGGAATGGGCATCGTGTTTTCTGCTTTGTTATTGCTGTATGTAATCTTTACCAATACGCCCAGATTATATACAAAGTCTTTTAAAGATAAGTTGCAGACCATCTTTTCCCGTAGAAAAATGATGGTGCCTGTTGACCCTATGCTGCCGCAGGCATCCAATCAGCCTGCGGACTTTACTGGTGAGGTGAATGCCGCCATTGCTGCTGCCATCCATCTGTACCGGTCTGAGCTGCATGACCATGAAAACACAGTGCTTACCATCAAAAAGGTAGCAAGGACATATTCGCCATGGAGTTCCAAGATTTACGGATTAAGAAATTTGCAATAATAGGTCGAAAGTCGAAAGTCGAAGGTCAAAGGAAAAATAATAAACATATGAAAAAATATACGTTTACCATACATGGTAACAAGTACGATGTTTCTATTCTTAATGTGGAAGATAATATAATCGACCTGGAAGTAAATGGCTCTGCCTATCAGGTGGAGGTAGACAAGAGCATCCAGCCTATGAAGACTCCCAGACTGGTTCGTTCACGAGCTGTTCCATCAACAGACTCAGGTCCTTCAGTTGGCACAGGTGCAAAGCCATATACCGGTAAAAGTGGAACGATCAAATCACCGTTGCCCGGCGCTGTACTCAGTATTCATGTGAAACCCGGAGATAAGGTTACGATTGGCCAAAAGCTCATGGTTATTGAGGCGATGAAAATGGAAAATAATATCGACTCTGATAAAGATGGAACAGTATTGTCGATAGCTGTTGCACCCGGACAATCGGTGATGGAAGGTGATGTCTTGTTAGAAATTGGAGGATAATTATGGAAACTGGTACCTTGGGTCATATCCTGGAGCAATTGTCAGAATTCATCGGATATACTTCATTCTCGCACATCACCCTGGGACATATTGTCATGATATGCGTGGGTTTGTTTTTTATATTTCTTGCCATTACCAAGCACTATGAGCCATTGCTTCTAATCCCGATTGGATTTGGCATTATTATTGGCAACATCCCTTTTGCCGAGAACACCGGCTTGCAGATAGGCATCTATGAGGAGGGGAGCGTGCTAAACATGTTATATTTCGGAGTGCAGCGGGGATTGTATCCCCCCATTATCTTTCTTGGGATAGGTGCCATGACCGACTTCTCTTCCTTGCTGTCGAAGCCACGTTTGGTGTTGCTGGGTGCAGCCGCACAGTTCGGGATCTTTGCTGCCTATTCCTCTTCGCTGCTGCTGGGCTTTAGTCCGACACAGGCAGGTGCCATCGCCATCATCGGAGGCGCTGACGGGCCGACAGCCATATTCCTTTCATCAAAGCTGGCTCCGGAGTTTATCGGCCCCATCGCCATCGCTGCCTATTCATATATGGCTCTGGTGCCTGTGATTCAGCCGCCGATCATGCGCCTGCTTACTACCAAAAAGGAGCGACTGATACGTATGACACCCCCCAGGGCTGTGCCCAAGCAGGAGAAGATCATATTCCCTATTGTCGGTATCCTGTTAACCACCTTTATCATGCCCACCGCATTGCCACTTCTGGGGATGCTGTTCTTTGGCAACCTGCTGAAGGAAAGTGGCGTTACCAACCGCCTGGCTGAAACGGCCAGGTCATCACTGATCGACATTGTTACCATTTTCCTGGGTCTTACCGTTGGCGCCTCTACCCAGGCTACCGTATTTTTAACCAATGAGTCAATGCTGATCTTCGGACTGGGGGCGGCAAGCTTCATAGTGGCCACTTTTAGCGGGGTGCTGTTTGCCAAGCTGATGAATGTGTTCTCCAAAGAAGGCGACAAGATCAATCCCCTCATCGGCAACTCAGGCGTATCAGCTGTGCCCGATAGCGCACGTGTGTCGCAGCATGTCGGACTGGAATACGACAAGACCAATCATTTGCTGATGCATGCCATGGCAGCAAACGTTTCCGGGGTGATCGGCAGTGCCATCGCCGCAGGCATCTTGCTGAGCTTTTTGACGTAGGGGGTAAGAAGGTTAACCGCAGAGGAACGCAGATGGGATTTAACCGCAGAGAAACGCAGAGTGATTCGCAGAGGAACGCAGAGGGGGGATAACCGCAGAGGAACGCAGAGTCATTCGCAGAGGAACGCAGAGTCATTCGCAGAGGTACGCTGTAGGGACAGGACTTGGCCTGTCCTTAAAAGGTTTCCGGGTTGCCAGGTTGCATAGCACCCAGCCCTGCCTATGGCCCCCTCTGTCATCTCGATACGGAGCGCAGCGTAGTGAGAGATCCCCTGCATACCTCAGGCTCCCGTGCTTCGATGCACTCCGCCTTGGCGGAGCCCTGAAAAAGGAGGGGATCTCTCACTATCGTTCGAGATGACAGGTGCTATGTATGCCACCGCTCAAGCCAGATAACACACCTCAGTAAACAATTTCACCATATGTAAGGTCGTTTCATGTGCTTCGGCCCATCCCATATGTCCTGCTTCTTCGAGGATCAGGCTGTAGGAGGTTTTCGGCAGGGCGATTTGTGGCAAGATGCTGTCTACGGGTATGCGGCTGTCTTTCTTCCCGCAAATGAATAGAATGGGAAATGAGGCATTCTTCAACATATCACGACTGTCGGCACGCAGCTTCATGCCTTCCTGGGCTGCGATGATTGCCTGAGAGCTCATCTTCCGGGCCTCGTGCATCAGGTTGTCGATCAAAGGCTGGTGTTTCGACTGGTTTGCCGGGGCAAATAAGCTGGGGATAAACTGCAACAGAAAGTCTTTGTGATTATGTCTGATAGCTGTTATGGCCTTGTTACGGCCTTCTATTGCTTCCTGGCTGTCGGCCGCCGCGGTACTGTGAAACAGACCCAAGCCTTTTACATGATCAGGGTACAACCTGTAGAAAGCCAGCGACACATAGCCCCCCATTGAGTGGCCTACCATCACACACGTGCTGATCTGTAAGTGATCAAGGACGGCCTTTACACAACCAGCCATATCTTCCATGGTGTGGATATCTCCCCAACAGCCACTTTGTCCGTGCCCGGGAAGGTCTATGGTTACAATCCTGTAGCTGCCTGACAGCGTAGCTACAAACCCATCCCATATAGATTGAGACTCAGTGAAACCGTGTAATAATACCAGGGTGTTGCCCTGCCCGGTATCTGAATATGTAATTTTCGTGTTATTATAGCTGATATCTTCTAGCTGATGCGCAAGGATGTCTTGTACATCTATGGATGTGCCACAGTTTGGGCATTTTATTTGGGTA
>SKYG01000131.1 GCA_007128045.1 Bacteroidales bacterium
CATGAAAGCACAGGGGTTTCATTTTGAACACTTGCGAAAAAACGAACTGGAAAAGTTTGCAGATGATTTTATGACCATCTATAATAAAGCCTGGCAGGGTACCCACAAATATTTTAAGCCCATGACCCGCAAGGAGGCGATCAAATCATTTAACAAGATGAAAGACATTGCCGATGAGAACCTTGTAATCTTCGGATACCATAACGAAGATCCCATTGCATTTTTGATTAGCATTCCGGAGCTGAATCAACTGTTTCGATATGTAAACGGAAAACTCAACCTGTGGGGCAAGATAAAGTTTCTCTACTATCGCTGGCGCGGCAAGGCACGTTCCATACAGGGTCTGGTATTTGGCACTGTTCCTGAATACCGGAATAAAGGGGTTGAAAGTGGATTGATCCTTACCATGCAGAGTCTGGTGGTACCAAAGAAATGGTACAAAGACATGTATATGAACTGGATAGGCGACTTTAACCCCAAGATGATGAAGATCATCGAGCATATCGGATCAAAAAAGGCCTATACGCTAAAAACATACCGCAAGTTATTTGATGAGAACGCCATTTTTGAACGCCACCCGATACTTGATTAACAACAAGATTGCCGGTATGGATTAACCGTTACAAGCATTCTCTCAAGGCATCTCAACAGTACCAACAGGAAAAAACCAAAAAAAGCTTTGGATAATTCATATTTGATAGTAACTTTGCACTCTCAAAAAAAAACGGGTATCCCGGTATTTTTTGAGAAACCGAGGTCGACTTGGTAGCTCAGCAGGTAGAGCACATCCCTTTTAAGGATGGGGTCCTGGGTTCGAGCCCCAGCCAAGTCACAAAGAGAGAACAAAAAACCAGGTGATATCATATGATTTACACCTGGTTTTTTATTTTGAGTCTGTCCAGAATGTCCGATATCTGCCTTATGTTCGTCAGAAATTTGCTCATCCCGAGTTGTCGAGACTCCGAATTCCCGTACTTCGAAAAGCAATTTGAGAAGGCCAGTGCCATTTATTAAAGCTCCTTAACATCAACCGTGGCTTCGCACCGTGAATTTTGTCTCACACACAGACTTTCAAAAAATCCATGCAAGAACCTCTTAGCCAGGGTGAAGAGACTTGTGAGTAAATTACATTAAAACGCCGCCATCAGCAGGTCAATATCCTGATAAGATAACCCAAAGCTTTCACCGATGTATTGTTTGGTAAGTGTACCATTGAAAAGGTAAATACCTTGTCTGATGCCGGCATCCTGTTTGAGCAGGTTTTCTATTCCCCCTCCATCACCCATCGACAGTAACACCGGAACAAAAAAATTGCTGAAAGCATATGAGGCTGTATGAGGTACCTTGGATGCAATATTCGGGACACAGTAGTGCGTTACGCCATACTTTTTAAATACCGGATCTGTATGATTGGTGACCTCAGAAGTCTCCACACAACCACCCTGATCAATACTGACGTCAACAATAACACTACCATATTTCATCTGACCGACCATCTCTTCAGTGACCACAACCGGCGTTCTGCCCCACGATGAATGAATGGCCCCCACAACTACATCAGCTGTTTTCAGGGCTTTAAGAAGCACCTTTGGCTGTATGATTGAAGTAAATATTCTGGTATTCAAGTTATTCTGAAGACGTCTCAGCTTATAAATAGAGTTATCAAACACCTTTACCATGGCGCCAAGCCCCATGGCCGCCCGTACGGCGTACTCTCCAACAGTACCTGCACCAAGTATCACAACCTCGGTTGGTGTAATCCCGGAGAAACCACCAAACATCCTGCCTTTGCCATATTTCTTATCGCACAAATACTCCGATGCTATCAGTATGGCAGTATTGCCAGCAATCTCACTCATGCTTCGCACCAGCGGAAAGTTTTTCGTCTTGTCTCTGATAAACTCAAACGCTGCAGCTGTAACTTTTTTGTTCATCAATGCCTTAAAGTAATCCTCCTTCTGCATCGGAAGGGCCAGTGTTGAAAAAACCACCTGCCCCGGCTTCACATAGGTTAACTCTTTGTCGGTTAACGGCGCAACCTTTAAAATAATATGGGCTTTAAAAACCTCTTCGTGACCATGAACTAGGTCACCACCTGCTTCGGCATAATCCTGATCAGGGAAAAAAGCATTCGCGCCGGCATCGGATTCAATAATTACCTTATGTCCATTATTGACAAGCACGGCCACAGCTTCCGGCGCCAAAGCCACACGATTTTCCTGGTAAGTGGTCTCCCTTGGTATTCCAATGGTCAGGTTGTTTTTTCGCTTACGAACCTCCAGCATTTCCTCCTGGGGTAAAAACTGACCGCCCTTACCAAATAATACGTAGTCTTTGCCTGAACGCTCCATAGTGCACCTATTTAAGTGGATGGGCGAAAGATTCTTCGCCCCTACATTGGTAGGCGTATGCAATACGCCCCTACTTTCGACCTTCAAATTACTGAAACAAGGCATGCCTTGTCTCTACACCTTCGACCTTCCCGATAAATCGGGATCTTCGCTTTGCTTCGATCGACCTTTGACCTTTTACCTTTTACCTTAGACCTTAGACCCTGATAATTCGTTCTCCTCCAACATCCTCCATATATATCCTCACACAACCCTCCGGAAGCAAAGCTTCGAGTTTTTCCGGCCATTCTATAAAACAATAATTTCCGGAATAAAGGTACTCTTCATAACCCAGGTCATATACCTCTTCAATTTTTTTTATCCTATAGAAATCGAAATGGTAAATGGATTCCCTATTCGTTGTAACATACTCATTTACGATGGGAAAAGTAGGGCTACTCACAATATCCGCTACACCCAATGTGCTGCACAGATATTTGATAAGAGTCGTTTTTCCAACTCCCATGGACCCATAAAGCGCAAAAACCCGTACATTCTGAAAGGCCTCAATCAATTTATCTGATAATTCTTTATACTCTTCTACCGCAGACACCTTTGCAAATACCTCAGTTTCCTTTAACATATCCATATCAAATCAATCCTTTACATCTCAACAATTCAACAATTCAACAATTCAACAGTATTCACCTGGCTCTCAGAAATGCTATCGGGATCAGCATTTCATCCATGGAAACGCCACCATGTTGAAAGGTATTACGGTAGTAATTTACATAGTAGTTATAGTTATTGGGATAGGCAAAGAAATTGTTTTCAACGGCAAAGATATATGCAGCACTAACCGTTTCTCGGGGGAGAAACACATCCGCAGGATTCCTGACCTCAAACACCTCTTTGTGGTTATACTGCAGGTTTCGTCCTGTCTTATACCGTAAGTTTGTATTAGTGTTTTTATCCCCAACAACTTTAGTAGGATTATTCACCTTTATGGCACCATGATCAGTCGTGATTAACAGGCTGATTTTCTTTTCAGCCAGGGCTCTGATGATATCCCACAGGGGTGAATGCTCAAACCAGCTTACTGTCAGGGAGCGATATGCAGCCTCATCGTCAGCAAGTTCCTTAATCACCTCCATGTCTGTTCGTGCGTGCGAAAGCATATCTACAAAATTATACACCAGGACATTTAATCCGGCCGTCAAATAATTATTCAGGTTTTCTGCCAGTTTTTTTCCGGCAGCGAGATTTAGTATTTTATTGTAATTGAACTTCAGATCGCTACCCAACCGCTTTAATTGCTCTGATAAGAGTTCAGCTTCAAACTGGTTACGTGTGTTTTCCTCCCCTTCTCCTACCCAATACTGTGGATACTTTTTCTGGATTTCGCTCGGTAACAACCCGGCGAACAGGGCATTCCGGGCATATTGTGTTGCTGTTGGCAAAATGCTGCAATAAATATCCTCTCTGACAAGCCGGTAATACTGCTCAATAAGTGGTTGCAACACCTTCCACTGGTCCAGACGCATGTTGTCGATTACAATCAGGAAAACTTTCTCTTCTTTCTTGATAACCTGAAAACAAGTGTCACGAAAGAGGGTATGTGACAAGATAGGTTTATCATCACTTTGCCCTTTTAACCAGTTGATATAATTATTGGAGACATACTTTGAGAATTCCGCGTTTGCTTCAACCTTTTGCATGCGGAATATTTCTTTCAGGCTGTTATCATCCGACTTTTCAAGTTCCAGCTCCCAATACACCAACTGTTTATACACCTCAACCCATTCATTGAAATCCAGTCTGCCACTGAGCGACATGCCTATTTGTCTGAATTGTTGCTGATACGCCATGGTTGTCTTCTCGCTGATCAGGCGTTTATTCTCCAGGTTCTTTTTAACCGACAGGAAGATTTGATTCGGGTTAACGGGTTTAATCAGATAATCAGAAATATTACTACCGATGGCATCATTCATGATACTCTCCTCCTCACTTTTTGTGATCATCACAACAGGGATGCCGGGTCGTTTATTTTTTATCTTTGTTAAGGTCTCGAGTCCGGAAAGGCCAGGCATGTTCTCATCAAGAAAAATAATATCAAACTCTTGTTCATCTATCAAATCCAATGCCCCTCCCCCACTATTGGTGGTTACAACATCATACCCTTTTTCTCTTAAAAAAATGACGTGTGGCTTCAACAGATCAATCTCATCATCAGCCCATAAAATGGAAACTCCCATAAAAAAATTATTTTTGGTATATACTTTAGTCTTTTGCCGGAAAATCCGACCAGCTATTCATAGTAACGAAAAAATATCCGGCAATATATCCAGGGCAAAACAAATTTAACTAAAAATACCGATATTTGTCCCCGAAACAAGCTAATTTTCCAGAATAGAAATTAATTGCATCACTAATTAGTCATGGAATATACAGCAAAGCAAATTGCAGGATTTATCGAGGGTACTATTGAAGGGGATGACACGATAAGCGTAAACCAGATTGCAAAGATCGAAGAGGCGCAGCCAGGTTCTATTACATTTTTAGCAAACCCAGCCTACACACAGTATATATATACAACCGCCGCCTCTTTAGTTGTTGTAAGCAATTCCTTTATTCCGGAGCAACCTTTGCCCTGTACCATCATCCGGGTAAGTGACCCATATGCCTCCATTGCGAAATTACTTGAGATATACAAACGGGCACTGCCTGAAAAAACCGGAATCTCTGCCCTTGCCTTTATCGCATCTTCGACAAAATATAGTGAGAATTGTTATATTGGCGAGTTTGCCTATATTGGTGAAAATGTTTCATTAGGTAACAATGTAAAGATCTTTCCCCATTGTTATATTGGCAATGATGTACACATTGGCGATGACACCATATTGTACAGTGGCGTCCGAATCTATGATCAATGTAAGATCGGAAGTCAATGCACCATACACTCCAATGCCGTGATAGGTGCTGATGGCTTCGGGTTTGCTCCCCAAGGCGAAAATGGGTTTCTGAAGATACAGCAAATAGGTAATGTTATCATTGAAGACCATGTTGAAATTGGTGCAGGGACATATATTGACAGGGCGACCTTGGGGTCAACCATCATTTGTAAAGGGGTTAAGCTTGACAACCTGATACAGGTTGGACATAATGTTGTGATTGGTGAAAATACCGTCATTGCCGGACAAGCAGGGATTGCAGGATCTACCAAGATAGGTAAAAACTGTATGATTGGAGGACAGGTTGGGATATCAGGTCATCTGAACATAGGTGATAATGTTAAGATTGCAGCACAATCAGGGATATCATCAAATATCAAATCGGGAGAAATCCGAATGGGATCTCCGGCCTTCGATGCACTGAAATACCGCAAATCATTTATTCATTTCCGCAACTTCGAGGCCATTGTAAAACGCCTTGAACTCCTTGAAGCTGAAATGAAAAAGCAAGACAAGAAGCAAAAGAAGTAACTCATCCATTGTAAATATTTTTCAGAGCATTTGTATAGTCAGGTAAACCAATGCTTTGATCTATATATTGGCTCTTTCATAAGCCGGGTTTAAAAAATTAGTCCTATATTTGCCTGTTTTTTTTGTAATCCCTTCATTATGGCAATTAAACAAAGAACTATTAAAGAACCTGTAACTGTGTCGGGTGTTGGACTTCATACCGGGGAAACGATAAACCTGACCTGTAAACCAGCCAAAGAGAACTCAGGAATCGTATTTTTGCGAACAGACATCGCTACTGACGCTTATATTGAAGCAGATGCCAACCTGGTGGTAGACACATCCAGAGGAACAAGTATTGGCAGAGACAACATCAGGATCTCCACGGTGGAACATGTTCTTGCAGCGCTAACCGGAATGGGTATCGACAATGTAATCGTGGAGGTTGACCAACCTGAAATCCCCATTCTCGATGGCAGCAGCAAATTCTTTACGAAAGCACTAAAAAAAGCAGGATCTGTGGAGCAAAATGCCTTCAGAGACTATTTCGAGATAAAAGAACCCATCCATTTTTTCCATCAGGAAAAAGACTGTGAAATTATTGCCCTCCCATCCGACCATTATCGCATCACATGCCTTATAGATTATCAATCAAAGGTGCTTGGGCATCAACATGCCAGCCTTGACAAGCTATCAGATTTTGAACAACAAATTGCCCCTTGCAGAACCTTCGTATTCCTTCATGAATTGGAGTTTCTGCTTGATCAGAGCCTTATAAAAGGGGGTGACCTGAGCAATGCCATCGTATTTGTTGACCGGCCGGTTAGTCAGGAAGAACTCGACAGGATGGCCAGGTTATTCAACAGGCCATCTGTTGAAGTAAAAACGGAAGGCCTGCTTAATAACCTTGATTTGTATTTTCCCAATGAACCGGCACGGCATAAACTACTTGATATTGTCGGAGACCTTACCCTGGCAGGCAAACCCATTAAAGGGCACATCATTGCAAAAAAACCCGGGCATGCATCCAATGTGTTGTTTGCAAAACACCTGAAGTCGCTCATCAAAGAACGGATACAGCAGGCTCAGATTCCTGTTTATGACCCCAACACACCCCCCATCTTCGATATCAACGACATACAACGAATGCTTCCCCACCGTCCACCATTCCTGCTCGTGGATAAAATTATCGAGATTGATGATTCTCATGTCGTGGGATTAAAGAATGTAACCATGAATGAGTCATTTTTCGTAGGACACTTTCCAAATGAACCGGTGATGCCTGGTGTGTTGCAGGTGGAAGCCATGGCACAGGCAGGCGGAATATTGGTGTTGTCAACTGTTAAAGACCCTGAAAATTATTATACCTATTTCCTTAAAATTGACAATGTCAGATTTAAACAAAAGGTGATACCAGGTGATACACTTATATTCAAATTACATCTTATTTCCCCCGTCAGAAGAGGAATCTGTCATATGAAAGGTGTTGCCTATGTGGGAAATAAACTTGTCATGGAGGCTGAATTAATGGCTCAGATTGGGAAGAAACAGCAATAGTAAACAGGAAGTTCATTATGAATCAACCATTAGCATACGTTCATCCTCAGGCAAAAATTGCCAATAATGTGGTCATAGAACCCTTTGCCACCATTCACAAAAATGTAGAGATTGGTGAGGGAACCTGGGTTGGCTCCAACGTAACCATCATGGAAGGAGCACGAATAGGAAAAAACTGTCGCATCTTCCCGGGCGCCGTGATAAGTGCCATCCCACAAGACCTAAAGTTTGACGGTGAAGAAACCACCGTTGAAATAGGCGATAACACAACGGTAAGAGAGTTTGTAACCATTAACAGAGGTACCGTGGCAAACTTTAAAACCGTTGTAGGCTGCAACTGTTTGCTAATGGCATATGTTCATGTTGCGCACGATTGTGTCATTGGTGATCATTGTATTCTTGCCAATGCTGTAAATCTGGCAGGCCATATAACAATTGGTGACTATGCCATTGTGGGAGGGCTTTCTGCCGTACACCAATTTGTTAACATCGGTGCTCATGTGATGATATCAGGAGGGTCACTTATCAGAAAAGATGTTCCACCATATACCAAAGCAGCCAGAGACCCGCTGTCTTTTGTGGGTATCAACTCAATCGGATTAAGACGCAGGGGGTATACAAGCGAGAAAATCACTGAGATTCAGAATATTTACAGGGTCATATACCTGAAACAGCTAAACGTATCACAAGCCTTATCCTATATTGAAACTGAACTTCCAGCCACACCCGAAAGAGACGAGATCATCAGCTTCATAACCTCCTCACAAAGAGGGATCATGAAAGGCTATTCATACAATAATGAAAAATAATTCAACCTGTCAGCATGCAGGTAACCCTTATAAACGCAGGAAAAAAGTATAACAACAAATGGGTCTTTAAAGGCCTGAGCACCTCTATTGAAAAAGGGTACAGACACGCTATCACCGGAAAGAACGGCAGCGGAAAGTCAACCCTGATTATGATGATTGCCGGCTATATATCTCCCTCCAAGGGTAGTTTACAGTGGAGCATTGAAGAACATACACTGCACGTGAATGACGTGTATAAACATGTCAGCATGGCATCTCCCTACCTGGAACTTATTGAGGAGTTCACCCTAGAAGAAATGATCAGATTCCACA
>SKYG01000066.1 GCA_007128045.1 Bacteroidales bacterium
AGAAGAACAAACGCGATTGCAAGAACGTATCAATGAACTGGAGCATGAACCTGTACAGGTTCAGGACTCATTTATAAGTAAGTATCCCGATGGCTTGTTCTCACAATTAATTGTAGCACAGCGCAACCCTGATATTTCAGATGTAGTCGACCCCAATGACAACACGCCAGAGAGCAGAGACCTGGCCTATCACACCTATAAAAGCAGATTCTGGGATCATGTAAACTTCAATGATGAAAGGATTTTGCGCACGCCCGTCTACCACTCCATGCTGGTCAGGTATTTTAATAACTTCCTGCTTCAGGTACCTGACACCATTATTGCTGCTGCCGATGTGCTGCTCGAAAAGTGTCGGAAAAACGACGAGTTCTTCAGGTATACACTGTGGTTTATTACCAATAACGCAGAGCGATCACAGATTATGGGAATGGATGCTGTATTTGTACATATGGTCGAAAATTACTATAATTCTGGCCAGGCTCACTGGATGACAACAGAGGGACTCGAGCGATTGAAAAAAAGGGCAGACCAACTGGCGCCAACTTTGATTGGGAAAAAAGCACCCAATATCAGCACCTTCGACATTGACGGCAAACCCCTGTCGATGCATGATATTGATGCAGACTACCTGGTCGTTTATTTCTGGGAGTCGGAATGTGGTCACTGCAAAAAAGAAACACCCCTCCTGAAAGAGCTTTATGAGAAATACCACCAACAAGGTCTCGAGGTGTTTGCCCTGAATGTAGAGGCCGACCAGCAAAAATGGAAAGAGGCCGTAACCAAGTACGACCTAAAATGGATCAATGCCAGCGACCCTGTTAACCATTCGGGCTTTCGCGACAATTACGACGTATATGCTATCCCTTTGCTACTCCTTCTCGATAGGGATAAAAAGATTATCGCCAAGAAGATATCTGCCGACCAGCTGGATGGGTTCATGCAGTTTCAGCTGCAAAACAGAGCAAAAAAAGACAACTGACCCGCATCAGCCTGGCTGATGCTCCGGCCTCAACAAGTCGTTTACCACCTTTACCGGGTTGAACGTGATGATGGGCACCTCCACAAATAGCGTGATCCATCCGGCCATCGAGCCATTCCATAAGCCCGGCAACTCCAGGGCCTTTAACTCTTTTCCGTCTTTCGACTTATAACTTATAAAAGCAGTTTCATGATCTACATACTGCCTCAGATCAAACTTCCTTCCCCTGTAATCTTTTATCCCGCACACAAGGTCTACAGGGTTAAAATGGCTTGCCCCATTAAATAAGCCTGCCTGCCCGGCAGCATTCATATCAACCTGACTACTTTCAACGACCTGCAACGACTTCATGCCGGTATCAGGATTTTTCACCCAGAACGGACCACCACCCGGCTCCCCTTCATTCTTCACCATCCCACAAACCCTCACTGGCCTGTTCAACAGCCCGTAAAGAATCTCTGAGCCCTCTGCAGCATCTTCAGGAAAACATCCCTTATCGATACAAAGCTCCCCGTTTGCAAATTCAACAGCCTCCCTATAGTCTTTATCTGCCAATTGTCTGGCATCAAGCTTATCAAGCCAATAAGCGATCTTTTCCTGCACATCAAAAAGAAGTCCAGCCAGTACCTTCTTATACCGGGTGGTAGGTTCTTTTAAATGATCAGGTACCACATTGTCAATGTTCTTTATAAATACAGCATCTGCATCCAGGTCATTCAGGTTCTCGATCAGCGCACCATGGCCACCAGGCCGGAACACCAGTGAACCATTGTCGTCCCTGAACGGATTATTGTCAGAATCCACTGCTATGGTATCTGTAGATGACTTCTGTATAGAGTAAGATATATCGAATTGCACCCCATACTCACTGGCATATCTGGCCTCCACATTTTTTATTTTTTCTTTAAATGCGTTCACGTGGGATGGTGAGACAGTGAAATGTATCCTTACCACGTCATGACCATCGCGAGCATAAAGTGCCCCTTCTACCAGATGTTCCTCCATGGCAGTTCGGCAATGATCACCATACCGGTGAAACACGATCAGCCCTTTCGGTAAGGAGGCGTAATCCAAGCCGTAATCGCCCAATATGGAGCCGATAACCGGTAAATAGTTACGATCAGCCAACAAATGTGATGCATTCAGATCCTCCCTGCACATTTCGCTAACCAGATCATCCCAGAAAGCCATTTCGGGCAATCGTTCAAAAAACTCTTTTGCCGCAGGATCACGATCTATTATCTCTTGTATATCCTCGCCGGCAGAAAGCCGTTCCTGCCAGGAGAACAGCGATTTGAACATCCGCGTGGCAGCACCGCTGGCCGGCACAAACTTTAAAAGCTGCCGCTTCGTCCTCATCGTATCATACAACCCCATTAATGTATGCATCCTGGCTTCATCAGGCACAGCAATACCGTCGCCAGGTTTGGCAGGCCTGTCGATTATGACGGGTGGAAATCCTTTTACAAATCCTGACACCTGCGCTTTTACTGTATCAGGGGATATACCCCGCTGCTCCATATCAGCAATATCTTGTTTGGTAAACATAACAACTGGTTTTAGAATATTAACAACTTTACAAATTTACCAATAAACCGCAGTCTTATTCTTTAAAATCATTTTCTAAGTTAACAATTTTATCCTATTTTTGATTATGATTTGAGATGGGGCAACACGACATCATACTTGCCAACCTCATTCTTGCCGCAGGGTATATGTAGTCCTGTAACACTTAATGCCTTTACCATGAAATACTTCGCCCTTATTGCCACAACCGTTGCAATCGTCTTAACCGCATCATGCAGTGAGAAAAAACATTTGGCTACTGTCAATGTGCAGCGAACACCTGCCAGAACAGCCAATGACGGCTTCTATTATTTCCTGCCCCGTACACATATTGCCGTTGATGTGGCCATCACAAAAACCCTGCATCAGCCAGGCCCCTTCGCCCAATTTGCCGAAAGCTTGTTAGGCCTCGAACAGGTGATACGAACACCTTCAACAACTTATTCCATAGCAGAAATCAGCATCAACAGTTTTGCGGAACCAGACCCTGACCACCTCTATTTCGTCGATTTTAATGAACAGTCCGCACCTACCTACATCTCACTGAGCGAGTCAGGGCTAATACGAAGTGTCAACAAGGCTTATGAAAGCAATGACTACCCTAAAGGGCCGGGAGAAAGCAAAGAGTTTGGACATTTCGACGCTGAAGCAACCTTTAACTACTTTATTGATATCAACCTGCAGGAACGAATAGACACCATCCTGGAACGGGTACGTATGGATACGATGACTGTTGAACGCCAGACGCTAAGAAGAAGCTGGGTGGAAAAGAGTACCGATGTGCGCGCCAAAGAGGTCGCAGACTATATCCTGAAAATACGCGATAAAAAGTTCGACCTCATAACCGGATTTGCCGAAATCCCCTACTCTAAAGAAGCCCTGCAATACATGTACGACGAAATGAACAGGAAGGAGAATGACTACCTGGCACTTTTTACAGGACTGTCTTCCTCCAGCACGATCAGATACCGTTACACATATATTCCGGATGGCACACAAACCACCGGCCCCGCAACATTGTTTTACTTCTCAAGAAATGAAGGAGTGATCAGCAACAACCTGCCAGGAAGCATTCCCGTGAGTGTCGAAGCACAACGGACACAAGCAACGAGTGCCTTGGCACCCCTCGTGCAGAGAATCCAGGACGACAGATCACCAAACAGGGGCTTTTATTACCGGATTCCTGAACACAGTACAGTTATTATACGCGAAGGCAATAGTATCAGGGCAGAAGCCCGACTCCCAGTCAGCCAATTCGGCGTAGTCACCACCCTGCCCCCCTATAACCTCGACATAGAATTTCACCCCAATACCGGATCCATCAAGTCTGTCGGCATAGCCACCGATTAAAAAAACCCGACTGCTCAACTTCTAAACTTCTCAACTTCTCAACTAAACAATTCAACAACTAAACAACTCAACAACTCAACAATATAATGAGGTATTTTATTATTACAGGAGCGAGCAAAGGCCTTGGCGAAGGCATTGCCATGGCTTTAATCAATGAAAACCACCACTTGCTTTGCATTTCCAGAAGCGAGAGCGTGCCATTGACACGCATGGCTGATGCCAAAAACTGCCGGGTTAATTTTTTCCATTTCGACCTGGCAGTGTCTCACGACATCCCGGTATTATGCAACAAGGTGTTTTCAGAGATCGACGCCCAGAAAACTGAAGGCATCTATCTGATTAACAATGCTGGAGTCTTAAATCCGGTAGGACGAATTGAGTCATGCGACCCTGCACAAGTTGAGAACCATATCAGGGTAAACCTGCTAGCTCCTATGTTGCTGACAGCTGAGTTTATCAAAGCTTTTAAAGGCATTGATACCCAAAAACGGATACTTAACATTTCCTCAGGAGCGGCAAAATTCCCCTATTATGGATGGAGTAGCTATTGCAGCAGCAAGGCAGCCATGGATATGCATTCATTGTGTGTCGAAACAGAGCAAAAGGACGAAAAATATCCGACAGAGGTGATGGCTGTGGCACCTGGAATAATAGATACCGATATGCAGACCACCATCAGAGCAACCTCTGAAGAGCAATTTATCCATAAAAAGAAGTTTATAGAATACAAGGAAACCGGAAAACTCATCCCGCCAAATCTGGCTGGGCTAAAACTTGCAGAGCTGTTGCTCTCTGACACATTCGACAGTGGCAAGGTGATTGACCTTCGTGATTGATCGCTGTTACTCACCACATCCTAAAAAGGAATACAAGTCACACAACTCCCTTGCTTTCCTGAAAAAACCAAAAGCCTCATAAAGGTTTCTGTTGGCATAGGAAGCTTCACCCATTTGAATGTATTGTCCTACCACCTGTTTCATCAATGCGACAGCCTGAACGGGTTCCGGGACATAATCAGCGTTCTCATCCTGATAGGCTAAGGCACTTTGCAGGTATTCAGCACAAAAAGACAAGCTCCCATTCCTGTACGCCCGCTCAGAAACCACCATAAAAGACCGAAACATACCACGGTGAGCAAGGGTTTTATGGTATACCAGCAGTTCAGGGCACTCATACCATCCTATGGTTCTGTCGCAAAAACGCTCTACATCCGTAAGCAATGCCAAAGCATCCAGATAGCGACCATCGATGTTAAACTCCGCCACATCCATAAAATAATCGTGTAACACGCTGTCAGTTAAAGCAACACTCTTTTCCCGCCACAAACCAGCCGGGTAAATGTCAGACAGCACCCTTTCCATGCGTTGCAGCGCCATCACCTTATTGCCTGTTGCAAGTTCGTAATGAGCTATAGATAGCTTGGAAGGAACGTGAAAAGGATTGTAAACCAAGGCCTGATGATACAACCTTTGTGCATGTGCATTATCACCTTCGTGTTGCAACACCAATGCCTTCTCATATAGTAATGTATCAATGTGAGCAATGGCCTGATTGAACCCCCGCCTGAGGGAGTCAGCCAGCCATGACAGCCTGTCATAGTCGACAAGCAGCCGCTCAGGGTCACCATTGCTCAGGTCGAGCCACCGGTGAAAAGAGGCATACCTGACCTCAGCCAATCGCTGCTCAGCCTCACACAGTATAAACTCGTCCATGATCAGCCTCTCGGGATCATCCAAACCAATTTCACGAAGCATGGAGTCAATAGCTGATAATGCATCTCCGGCACTATAATATGTTTTAAGGGCATCCAGCCAGGCATCAAAGTCCTGAAATAGCTGCTCCGAGTAATACATCCTCAAATTGCTGATTTCAAGACTGTAAGGCAACTTGACACAGATATCGCTATTCAAGGAAACATCCACAGAGAGATCGGGTGCAGACATCCTGATATCATCGTAAGACCTGTCAAAAATCACCCTGCCATCCGGTGCTTTGACAGTCAGATGAAAAGATATCATATCGGGCATAAGGAGCTTCTCCAAACCAAAGGCCCTGTAGGTAATGTCGCCAGAGAAATCCAGATCTTCAGCCTGCATCCCCAATACACATCTGCCTTCCTCATCCTGACCAACAGTATACCTGAGGGTTGCTCCAACTGTATATGATGTATAGGCACGTAACTTCCCGTTTCCTTCGGCAATCTTTAGCAAAAAATGGTTGACTATGGCTTCACGGGTAGTTGGGTAAGCAGAAAATTTGAATTCCTGACGAAAGGACATACTACCCCCAGCCTGCACGGGAACAGCATACATGCAAAAAGTTATCAGGAAGAAACAAATTGCTGGAATTTTTCCTAGGGAAAAATAATTCATGACCCGAATGAAATTCATTGGGCAAAGGTAATATTTCTCCTTAAAAAATTCATCGGCACATTCGACCTTCGACTTTCGACCCAATGAAAAAAAAATCTTGTACATTTGTACAACAAAAAATCAACCTATGTTACTAAAGATATATCCCGAAAACCCGAACCCCAGATACATTCAGATGATTGCCGGATGTTTACGGCAGGGAGGTGTTATCATTTACCCCACAGATACAGTATATGCAATAGGTTGTGACATCATGCAATCAAAGGCTGTTGAACGTGTTGCGCAAATCAAAGGCATCAAGGCCGAAAAGGCAAACTTTTCGATGATATGCTACAACCTGCAACACATCTCTGACTACACAAAACCTTTTAGCACCAGTGTGTATAAAGCAATGAAAAAAGCATTGCCAGGACCTTATACCTTTATCCTTAACGCCAACAACCAGGTACCCCGGATCTTTCAAAGCAGAAAAAAGACAATAGGTATCCGTGTGCCCGACAACGAAATCGTTCGTGAAATAGTAAAAGAACTTGGCAATCCCATTATATCAACATCCGTCTACGACGATGACCAAATCCTGGAATATACCACAGATCCGGAACTGATACATGAAAAATACGAAAGCCTGGTAGACATTGTCATTGATGGCGGATATGGCGACAATCAAGCCTCCACCGTTATCGACTGTACTACCGGTGAGCTCATGCTTGTCAGACAAGGCAAAGGCAACTTCGATGAAATCTTTTAAAAGAGGACATGTTTTTTCTTTGGATGGAGTTGTTTTTGACCCGGATCAGGAACATATAGACACCCTCTACAGTAACCGGAATACCCGGATAAAACGAATTCTGAGCAAGGGACATATAACCCCTCCCGGACAATGGTACGATCAAAAAGAGGATGAATGGGTCATACTGATGCAGGGTAAAGCAAGTCTTGAATTTGACCATGGCAACATCAGCCACCTGAAAGCAGGCGACCATATACTACTAAACGCTGGTATCAGACACAGAGTATCCTATACAAGTAACAACCCACCTTGTATCTGGCTGGCAGTTTATGTGGAGTTGTGAGTTTCATAGCACCCGTCATCTCGAACGAAGTGAGAGATACCCTGCAGATCGAGGGTTAATCAAAAATTGTAACAACGCATACCATGAAACAAGAAATAATGCCAGTACTGAAATCCCTGTTTGAATCTGCGTCCAGTAAGCAGGGGAACTTTTTCCTGATTGCCGGACCATGTGTTATCGAGAATGACCAAATGGGATATGAGATTGCCGAAGCAATAAAAAGGATCACCACAGACTTAAACATACCTTATGTGTTTAAGGCTTCCTACAAAAAAGCTAACCGTTCCCGTTTGGATAGCTTTACTGGGATCGGTGATGAAAAGGCCCTGAACATCATTGATGACATTAGAAAAAGTTTACAAATCCCTGTGCTTACAGACATACATACATGTGAAGAAGCCGTGATGGCTTCCGGCAAAGTTGACATTCTGCAAATCCCTGCTTTTCTGTGCCGTCAAACAGACTTGCTGGTTGCTGCCGGACAAACGGGTAGTGTCGTAAACATAAAAAAAGGACAGTTTTTATCTCCCGGTGCAATGATCTATGCCATTGAGAAGGTACGGTCAACTGGCAACCAACGCATTATGGTGACTGAAAGGGGTACAACATTCGGTTATGGAGATTTGATAATCGACTATAGAGGCATACCTGAAATGCAGGGCTTTGGAGTTCCGGTTGTGCTCGACGCTACCCACTCTTTGCAACAACCCAATCAATCTAAAGGAGTTACCGGAGGACTGCCACATCTTATTGAAACAGTAAGCCGTGCAGGTGTCGCAGCAGGCATCGACGGATTGTTTATTGAAACACACCCTGACCCGGCAAACGCAATGTCTGATGGCGCCAATATGCTGAAACTTGACAAGCTGAAAAAACTGCTTGAAACATTGGTCCGAATCAGAAAAGCTTCCTACTAACCCGGCAACCTGACATCCATAAACAGGGCAACCACAAGGGTTGCCCCTCAATCAACCCGCAACCCGGTAACCTGGCAACTTAGACAAGGCATGCCTTGTCTCTACCTCTTCAACCTTCACGGGCGAAAGATTTGTCGCCACTACATGGTTGTCTTTCGACCTTCCGACTTTCA
>SKYG01000250.1 GCA_007128045.1 Bacteroidales bacterium
AACCTCCATTGGGGATATCCAGCTTTTTATGGGGTTTCTGCCTTGGTTTGCCCGGCCTCGCTGTGGTATATTTCATTACTGAAGACTCTGCCGAAACCAGAAAAGCTCTATGGGGTTGTATCACCAGTGGTATTCTTATTGGCGGATTCTATGTCGTATGGTATGCCCTCTGGGCGTCATCAACGGCCTGGTGGTATTAAGAATTGCCAGTCTTAGCAGGAAACAACGCCGATCAGCTGGTCTGATTCAACAACAATGAACTTGCATAAACGCTTGCCTTTACTATAATTGGCAGGCGTTTATGCATCATTGTAACTCGAATATTAAGTGCGTGACAGCAACATCGAATCAGATTACATCACGGATACATAACACAGGTAGCAAAGGTATTACAAATAACCACCATGAATTCTTTGTATCTATTCTTCTTAGCCATATTCCTCCTGATGTTACCAGAGAGAGGGCACACACAGTATTACTACAGGATCGAATGTGACATATCCATAAAAAACAAGGCAGAAGGTGGTGAGGGAGCCCTGATCATGGGACGGGCCTATTACGATAAAAGCAGAAACCAGATGGTGTACGACATCAGGTTTCCTGAAAAGGAAGTCTGGGTCATCAAAGATACCCTACTATATATACACATCGATAACGAGCTTACACAGACCCAACGCATTGATCAATACAACCAATCGACCGTGTTTCATAAAATCCTGGAAGGGCAGCTCAATAATTACGGGTTACAAGGCAGCATCTTTTCTATAAAGAGCATTCAAAGAGACGACGACATGGTGATCACTACCTGGGTGCCCCGAACAGAAGCAGAGCAACTTGGAACCTTACTTACCTCTACGGTAGATGATGCTTTATATGGTGTTGTATTTAAAAACCAGGAAGAACAGATCATTGGCAGACAATTATTCAGAGATTATACTGTAGTAAGCGGACTGAAATTCCCCAAAGAGATTATTCAGGTCTTTTACAGGGATACACTGGAAGAATACCAGGTATTTTCCTTCTCAAATATCACCATCAACAATCCGGGCAATGAACATATGTATGCGTTCCCTGTTACTGGCAGGTAGTTTCTGGGCAACAGGATTGATAGCTTCGGCACAGGATCATGTTGAGCTGGGCTTATTGGAAGGTCATTTTACACCTCACCATCAAAAGACCATTGGCACAGAGTCTCCTGACCAGCAAGCAAGCGGATTGATTGGAATAAGCTTTTATATTTACAAGACCTTTATATCCTCACAAGACCATATGTCGTGTGTGTTTGCACCATCCTGCTCCGAGTATGCCCTACAAGCCATCCAAAAACAAGGCATAATACCTGGCCTGATGAATACATTTGATCGACTGACACGCTGCAATGGGTTGCGACCTCATGATTATGTGGTTGACCCCAGACTGCAGCGACTGGTTGACCCGGTAAGAAATAGTCATTATGAAGAGCTGTAATTTCTCTGTGTGTTTCGCTTTGTGTCTGTTGTTTTACAGCAGCGGTCTTTGGGGGCAAAATCTTTTTGACAGCCTCAACACGGCTAAATACGCAGACTTTCTGTTCTTATCGGCCAACTACCGTGAAGCCATAGAAGAATACGAAAGACTGGTATTCACTTACGAGGCAGGACATGACATGAAGCTCAGGCTCGTCAAAGCATACCGGCTTGCAGGAGAACCCTTATTGGCTGCCAATCGCCTTAATTCCTTATGGGCCAACCCTGAAACAGTTTCACAACATGTATCGAGAGAACTGTTTGCGCTTAAGGTCATCAATAACAACTTTCATGAACTGGATCACTCTGTGGAAAGAAACACCCTGTTATCGCCGGAAGAGAAGCTGTTCTTCCGCTCTTCATCGGCACTCTTTCAGGAAGATTATATAAAAGCCCACACCATACTTAACCAGCCTCCTCCACTGTCATCCAATGCACTGTCAGCCTACAGGAGCATCACCAACGACGCCTTGTCCCAAACGTATAAAAGTCCGCTGCTCTCCGGAATTATGTCTGCAGCAATCCCCGGATCAGGAAAGATGTATGCCGGAAACTGGGAAGATGGGTTGTTGTCGCTCAGTATTGTAGGCGTGTCAGCCTGGCAGGCATACCGGGGGTTTGAGAAGCATGGTACAAACAGTATATATGGATGGATTTACAGTGCCATCAGCGGCGCATTTTATATAGGAAACATTTATGGAAGCGTAAAAGAAACCAACAGATACAATCAACAAAAAAAATCCAGAATAAAAATCCGTGTGGAAGCTGTTTTTTTTAATAACCTTTAGCCTGGCAACCACGCAGGCAATTCGGGCACAAAACATCTATCAAACCCTTGAGTTGGCCGGCCATTACCAGGGACTTGGAATGCATGAGACCGCATCCAAATACTATCGACGCGCCTTATTCTTTGGTGATGACTCGATTCAAAAAGCAAGCTATGCGAAAATCGCAGAGTGTCTTCTGCTTTCCGAAAATTATTCCGAAAGTATTTTTTTTTATGGCCTGGCGGCGAACACAGCTACATCCGACAGTCTTAAAACTGAATATACTTTCATGCGTGTATTGGCGTACATACTGATAGACAATGATGATTACGCCTTGCAACACCTCTACACCATCAATTTTGCAGACTCGGGTTATTTTTTCCGGAAGTATCATTTTTATCATGGCATAATCAGCCTGAACAGAAACGACATAGCTGAATCAAAACAGCATTTTATCACCTCTGCAGCTGACTCACTGGAGATACAACATATTACCAACCTGTATCATGATTTAAAGGTTCACAGGCCCAATCCCGCTACGGCAAAAACGCTCAGCATCATATTTCCAGGAGCCGGCCAGGCATATGCCGGCGACATTCGCGGAGCACTGAACTCTTTTTTACTGAATGCTGGCCTTGGAACACTGGCAGTCTACACAGCACTAAACTATTCATTTTTGGAGGGTGCAACAAGCATTATGCCTTGGTTGATAAGATATTATATGGGAGGATTTGGCCATGCACAAGCTACTGCCATACAAACACAACGAGAAAAAAAACAACGTTTGATACGGGAAATTATTCTCGAAAAAAAATAAATTGACTGCTGTATAGAATTATATAATTCATATATTTGTTTCTGCATTAAATAGTAAGATGTACAACCAATAAAAAATTTATTATGAAGAAATTGTTTCCCATTCTTTTCCTTTTCCTGTTTGGCATTGCCGGAGTCAGTGCCTCTGCAAGTCAGTATCGCCTCAACAGTGAAGTTGTAGACCAAATGTTCGCCAGTGCTGAGTCGGTCGACTTCCTTGCTCCGGCTGCAATGGCTCCATTGGCCGACTTTGCAGGCAGTTCGCATGCATTTATCACACAAGACAAAAATCCGGCAGTTGCATTTATCCTGGCCTGGGCGGTGGGTTATCTCGGCATTCACCGTGCATACCTCGGTACCTCTACCAGCACGATTGTTGCCTATATCCTCACCCTGGGGGGATGCGGTGTCGTGGCTCTTGTGGATTGGGTGGTATTGTTACTGGCATTGATCGACGACGACATTTCAAAATATGTAGACAATCCGAAGTTCTTTATGTGGTAGAAAGGGTTTCCTCAATCGCTTATGAGTTCCAAAAAATAATTTCGTTGTTCTTCAGTGACACCGGAATGATTCATGGCAACTGATCTGATTTCCGCTTTCTTATCGTCGATGTCCTGGCTATCACCCAGCTCTTTCAAAATAACCAAATGGTAATACTGATAGATCAGGTTCGATGGGTATTTGCCGGTAAGCCAGCTTGCATAACCAAGGGCCTGACTGGGGTCTTGCTCCATGTCAAGATACAACCTCATCAAAAAATAGTTTGCCTCCGTTCGCCAGATCAGGTATTCACTTCGTGATGCGTTGATGAGTTGAGT
The DNA here is from genome assembly GCA_007128045.1 of Bacteroidales bacterium. GTDB lineage: Bacteria > Bacteroidota > Bacteroidia > Bacteroidales > UBA7960 > SKYG01. Next base: position 3,910 of record SKYG01000250.1, read on the forward strand.
CAGACCAAGCTCCCTGTCACCCTCCGGGTAAAATATGCTGTATATTTTCAGAAACGGATACTTCCCGACAGCCTGATCGGTCATATAATTGTACAGGCCTGACGTAAGCAGGAATCCATGAAACTCATCTTCTTTTCCCCTTGAACGTTCGAAATGAGAAATGGCATTACGACCGTTACGCATTGCCCTGATATAGGCGCCATTCTTCAAATCCAGGCGTGCCTGCATGGCATACATGCTGATTAAAAAAAATACATGCTGATTACTGATGGCGACTCCTGCGTTACTTTTCGCCAAAGACATCGACCGGGATATACTTTCCTTATATTGGTTTTCAGCTTGCAAAGAATAATCCTGTGATATAATTTGCCACCATAAAAAGTTTGTCCGGGCAAAATGCGATAAATATTGATCAGGGTATTTGGCCAGAATACCTGAAGTTATTGAATCTGCCTTCCAGAAATTAAAATCGTACAAAGCCAACAATGTCTCTTCAAAAGCAAGCTCTGTATGATAGTCGGCCACCTGGCTTCTTACCTGCTGCATATGTTCGTCAAGGCCAACCAGTAAGCTGCCAACGGTTTGCTTATACTCATTGAGCCGTCGTTCATTTCTCAAAGCAGTTAGCCTGCCTGCTTGCTTTATACCACCAAAATAGAATGACTGAAAAAGGCTAAGCCCAACAGTAAATGTGCTGATATAATATCCGTTGATTGCCAGCAAAGAAGCCCCGCCCAATGAAAGGGCCTGAGACAACATATTCAGGCCACCTTTGCCAGTTTCCCCGGCATATAGATGCCCCAGCCCCGGAACAAATGCAGAATATGTACGTGCTCTTTCAGGGCTTCTGATATCCGGTCTATGATCCCGATCAAGAACCTGTTTCAGGTCATCCACGATATCTCTGATGTCATGTTCAGAAGTTGTATCACCGGCAGCAAAAACATAAGGCGAAGTCCACACATCAATGAAGTCAATTAATGAATCCCATTGTTCAAGCTGCATGATACTCAAGGCATGTATAAGCTTTGTCATATCTCTGCTTGCCTGGTCTTCAAAATAATGATTAACCTGCTGTGTTGCCAGTAATGCCTCCGAATAGTCACCAGCCATATAGGCACAAAAAGCCCATTCATAGAGTACCTGAAGTCTCAATGATGGTTCATTGGCATGGGGCAGCGATCGCTGAATGTCGTTTTTTGCCTTCGCAAATTCTCCGAGTTGCTTAAGGGCTTGTATCTTATGCAGGTTGGCAACAACACGTGATAACGGATCTTCAGATAAAAAATAGGCGCGCTCGTATTCTATGGCGGCAGCATAATAGTCACCATAAGCAAACAAGCTGTCGGCTATCGTAAACAGGCGATCATCAAAATTTTCAGAGCCATTTACACGGATATGGTTTACATGGTCGATGCAGTATAACCCTCTTAAAACCGTTGATTTACCAACTAAAGGCGTTTCGCAAAGGAATATGCATATCAAAAAGAATGCGCTGATCAATTTCATAATTAAACTCTATATTATTTCTGTGCACTGCTGTTACACTTCCCCAGATATTTCCTATATAAAATAGTGATGCTATAGAACCCGACACGATGAACCAGGCACTGTTTACACCACCTCCCCTGTAAAAATCGTATGCTGTGGCGCCCAGTGCCATGGTATAAAGGAAGCCCGCTATTCCTTCGCCCCTTTTCCCTGCATATATCTTTCCCAGTCCTGGCACAACAGCAGAAAGCATGCCTGCAATAACCGGTGACCGGGTTGGCCGGTTTATCAACGTATTAAAGTGTTGCAACATATATTGCTCCTGAGCAGCAAAGGCATTGTACCGGCCGGAGTAATGGCCAGACAGTTCTGTAAAAACAGACATGTCACGTTCAAGTAAAGCGATGCCTGATAGTTGAAAGTTGCTCATGGCTTCATACAATTCCGATTTGTGGCTATTGAATTGACCGATAGCCTCTTTTGCCTGAACATACTGTCCGGAATGAGCAAGGTTATAAGCTCCGAAGAATCTTGATTTGGGATATAGCGGGCTTCTGTCTGACACCTCAAGCAAGTAACCCGCTGATGACAATAATGCCTTCTGCTGATACAATGTCCATCCTTTATAATAATTAACTGAATCCGTAAGAACGGAAGTAGTTACTTCCAGATCATCTAATAAAAAGAGCGCTTCAACAAAATCCCCCCTCGAGATTAAATACTTTATAAAAGCCATGTCAGCTTGCTCATCGTATGTGCTCTTCTCATCAGTTAAATGACTGGTATTACAGCCATATAATATGTTGTTAATGGATAGGAACAGGGCAATGGCAAAGAACAGAATCGGGCAACATCTCATTCCGGCTTGATTTTATAGATGTTTACTGTTTCCATAACCTTACCGGACTGCTCACTGATCACCAAAGGATGTATATCTGTTGCTGCCATGCGATTGCACCGCATGAGCCTGTCGGCAGTGGTAAACACACCCTTGGCAAGACCATATTCGACAATCAGCCCTTTGCTGAATGAAGAACAACTATGCTCGTAAAGACATGCTGAAGGAATCTGAGGTGAAACCACTCTTTGATAAACATACATAAGTCCGGAAAACACCAATGTTACCGGATTATATCTTGCCAGGAAACTTTGGCGTTTTACCTGCATCACAGACACGTAGTTCTGCACAGATATTTGCTCAACGCAGTTGCTGCATAAGCTGCCTGAAAGAATGTCAGCATCACTTTTTGGTGGAGCCGCCAACAGGAATGAGCCTGATAAGCATGTGATCACCACCAGCATGAATATGCCAGAAACTGTTTTAATCAAGAACTTTTGCATCTTCAGGGATTCTAAATTGAAACCATGGACTACTGGCTTCCCGGTTAATTTTTATGTCAGAGAACCTGATGCGGTTCACAATGGAGTCATTACCAGGAAGGTAGTTGAATTCTGTAATGGTTGTAGGAAGAATTACCTCAGAATAATTCTGATAATCTGTATAGAACACCTTTTTCACCAGATTCTTATGGCTGTCATAGTACCCTGCATAAATTGGCAGGTGGTTCTCATGCACCAATTCAATCCGGCTGAACAGGTGCCATAAACTATTCGGAGGAAACCAGGTTGTTTTTACCAGATCGTCAACAAACCCTGTTTCGGCTAGCTCAAAACCTATTTGCCTCAATCCAAGATCCTGAATTCTTCCAGACAAGAAATAATAAATCAGGTGATTATCTGTGCTGTAGTCTAAACTTTGTTCCCTATACACAGTATGTTCTGCTTCGTCATAAATGGCCACCTCACCTTTGTTTGTGGTCACCATGATATGGGTAACCGGAGACACGTATTTTGTAACGAGCCTGCCATCCAATGACTGATAATATAATTCAGCACGAACATCGACCCGCTTCCCTTTATGAAGGCTTTGACTTTCCATGCGCATCATGATCCGCTCCACCCCCATATTGCGGAAACCTGACAACATAATAAACACAAGGCAACACAGTAAAAAATACTTGTTCATAAGGTTGGTTTTAAGAAGCTATTCAACAAATAGTATACGACTATTTAGTGTCTGTCCATAATGTCCAATATCTGCGTTATGCTCGTCCGAAAATTGCTCATCCCGAGTTGTCGGGACTCCGCATTTTCGTACTTCGCATGCCTTGATCTCGAACATTCTGACCCAGACACTTGACTTTATTGACAGACACTATTTAAGTAACCCTTTTCAGCATAATCCTGAAGGTAGTTCCTTTGTTCGCAGCAGATTCTTTTACAAAAAGCTTGCCTTTATGATAATTCTCAATAATTCTTTTACTCAGTGAAAGGCCCAGGCCCCATCCCCGTTTCTTACTGGTGTATCCAGGTTTGAAAATAGAACTGAATTTCGAAGGATGTATCCCTTTACCTGTATCTGAGATATCAATAGTTACTTGTTTGCTGGTAGCAGCTGCCCTGATCGTGATCTTTCCCTCTCCTTCCATGGCATCGATCGCATTTTTTATGATATTCTCAATCACCCATCCGAATAAATGTGTATTGATAGGCACCATGATAGAATCTTCGGCATGTTTGATGAGAAACTGTACCTTGTCAGATGTCCGGCTTTGCATATAACCAACGGCATCATGCAGGGTTTGAATGATATCAACAGGTACCAGTTTTGGTGCTGACCCAATCTTTGAAAACCTTTCAGTGATGTTCTCCAGCCGCCTGATGTCCTTTACAATTTCATTAACAGTATCTTCATCAACCCCCTTCATTTTCAACAGCTCTACCCAGGCCAGCAATGATGATAAGGGTGTGCCAAGCTGATGGGCGGTTTCTTTCGACATCCCGACCCAGACAAGGTTCTGCTCTGCATTCCTGGCAATACTGAATAAGATGTAGGCAACCAGTAAAAATATACCCACCACTACCAATTGTGCAATGGGATAATACCTTAACTGGGTAACAAGGAACGAATTGGTATAGTATACGTGAGCGGTACCATAACTGGGAAGGT
>SKYG01000079.1 GCA_007128045.1 Bacteroidales bacterium
TATAAAAGAAGAAACAAAAAGGTTCTGGTGGTTGGTAGCGGTCCGGCTGGCTTTTTTTCTGCCTACGTGTTGCAAAAGGCCGGCTTTGATACGATGATCGTGGAGCGCGGCAGTGCAGTCAGAAAGCGCAATAAGGGGATAGTGTATTTTGAAAAGACGGGGAAGTTCAGTCCGGTATCCAACTATTCATTTGGGGAGGGGGGCGCCGGTACATTTTCTGATGGCAAACTTACCAGCCGTTCCAAACATATTTCCCTGGAGAAGTCGTTTATTCTGGATACCTATGTTGAGGCCGGTGCTCCGGAAGAGATTGCCTGGCTTGCCCATCCGCATGTAGGTACAGACTTCCTGAAGCGCGTGGTGGAAAACCTCCGTAAGAAGTATTTGGCGATAGGAGGGGAGATACTCTTCGAGACGATGGTAGATGGCCTTCGTGTTGAGAAGGGAAAAGTTATCGCTGCCTTGACCAGCAATGGTGAGCGGGAGGCAGATTATTTTCTGTTTGCGCCTGGTCATTCTTCTTATGAGACATTTCGGATGTTGATTCATGCCGGGGTAGGGTTTCGTACAAAGAATTTCGCAATTGGCAGCCGGGCTGAGCATTTGCAATCGGTGATCAACCGTGCACAATGGGGTGTTGAACGGCTGGAGGGTCTCAAGGCTGCGGAATACCGTCTGAGTTCCCCCGCCGATGGCAAACATTCTGTGTATTCATTTTGTATGTGTCCGGGAGGTGTCGTGGTACCCGCCACCTCATATGCCCACACCAATATCGTAAACGGGATGAGTTACTACCGTCGTGCCGGTAGATTCGCGAATGCTGCCTGCGTTGCCGGTGTAAATCCTGAACAGGTAACAGGGGGGAAGTTAACTGCTGTGGAATGTATTGATTGGCTGGAAGGGCTGGAAAAACAATTTTTCGATTTTTCGGGAGGGTACAAGGCTCCGTTTTGCAGTGTTCAGGACTTCATCAGGGGGCAGTACCCGGAGTCTGTTCCTGAGACCAGTTATCCATTGGGTCTGAAACCCGCTCCCTTATGGGAGATGTTGCCCCGCACGGTGACAAATGCCATGAGGGAAGGCCTGAAAGATTTTTCCAGGAAACTAACGGGTTATGATAAAGGTATCTTAATAGGTCTGGAGAGTAAAACTTCATCGCCCATACAGGCTGTCAGGCATCCTAACGGATTGTGTGAAGGGTTTGACAACCTGTTTATTGCCGGTGAGGGAAGCGGTTATGCGGGAGGTATCATTTCAAGTGCTGCCGATGGAATTAAGATAGCGATGCACCTTGTTTAACGGCTGATTCTCCTGCGAGCCATCCTGTCGACCAGGCAATCTGAAGGTTATAACCTCCGGTGTTGGCATCCAGGTCAAGTATTTCTCCTGCAAAATACAGCCCTTTTACCAGTTTCGACTGCAAGGTTTTCGAATCCACTTCCTGGGTGTTTATCCCACCCGCGGTGATAATGGCTTCCTTGAACGGACGGTAGCCTGTAATCTCAAATGCGAGGTTCTTCATTTGAAACAGAACCTTTTTTCTTTCGGCGGCAGTCAGTTGGTGGGCCTCTTTCTCCGGATCGACACCTGTGATGTCGAGAAATACCGGGATCATGGTTTGCGGCAACCATTGTCTGAAGAGGTTGGCCATTTTTTTCTTTCCCTGTTCGTTGGCATCCCGGAGAAGCCTTTTGTCAAGCTGCTTCTCATCGAGGGCTGGTTTCAGGTCGACGACAATGGTTGGCTGTTTGCCTGATAGCATTTCGTCGACGACAAGTCTGCTCAGGCTCAGGATGATTGGACCACTGATTCCGAAATGGGTAAAGAGCATTTCTCCGAACTCATCGGCCAGCTTTCTGCCATTGGCCCAGACAGATGCCTTCACATTTTTCAGTGATAGTCCTTGCATACGTTGGGCAATATCTCCCTCTGTTTCCAGGGGTACCAGGGCTGGCCTTACAGGGATGATCTTATGCCCGCACGCCCTGGCAAGCTTGTAACCGTCGCCTGTAGACCCGGTGGCCGGATACGATTGTCCCCCTGTACTTACTATTACAGAAGGCGATGTTACTTTGGAGAGCTTGCTGCCACGTTGGATACTCAGGCCTTCAATGGTATTGTTGGTGAGCAGTAAACGGTCAGCACGGCATGAATACCAGGTCTCAACACCACCGGCACGATTATACTCAAGAAGGGCATTCAACACATCGACAGAGCGGTTGGATTCAGGGAAGTACCGTCCGCCTCGTTCGAGGATACATTCCAGTCCGAATCGCGACAGCATGCTGATCATATCATCCGGAGAAAAAACAGAGAAGGCGTGTTTTAAAAACCTGCCATTGGGGTGTACCTGTTTAATCAATTCGGAGGTAGCAGCCTGGTTGGTGATGTTGCAGCGTCCTTTGCCGGTGATCAGCAATTTTCGCCCCGGCCGGTCATTTTTTTCCAGGAGCAATACTTTGGCTCCCAGCTCAGCTGCCCGTCCGGCTGCTATCAACCCCGAGGCCCCGGCACCAATTACGACTATATCATACATAGGATTGTTTTGTTTCTTTGCAAAAATACGGATAATCAATGGTACCCGGAAAGGTCATTTGAAAATCTATCTTGAGGTCAAAACCCTTTTCAGCTTTGGCTTTTAACCATTCGCGTCAACATTCTAACCTGTATTATTAATAATGCAGGCTAACAACCAATCTGGGTCTAATATTTATGGTTGCTTATTTGGACAGATTAAAAAAGGAAGCAGAATACATACCGTTTCAATTTTGTTTTCTATTTTTGCCCATGATTAATTATTAACAACGTTGGTATTATTTTTGGATAATCGTTATTCATATATTAACAAAAATCAGTACTGTGAACGGAATCATTAACGAAATCACACTTATTTCAGTTGTTTCTCTTGGTGCTGTTGGGAGTTTTGCGGCCATTATTTTATATATGGTGGCACAGAAATTCAAGGTTGTTGAGGATCCGCGCATTGACCTTGTGGCGGAAAAGTTACCGGGTGCCAACTGCGGAGGTTGCGGTCTGGCAGGTTGCCGGGCATTGGCTGAGGCGATTGTGAAAGCAGAAAGCCTTGAAGGGATGACATGCCCTCCGGGGGGCAGTGATGTAATGAAAGACATTGCTTCTTTATTAGGACTTGAGGCTGGTGATCAGGTGCCTATGGTAGCTGTATTGCGATGCTCGGGATCGAAACATAATGCCCCTCCAAAAGTCACTTATGATGGTGCTATGACATGCGCATTTGCCCACAGCCTTTTTTCTGGTGAAGCAGGGTGCCCTTATGGCTGCCTGGGTTGTGGCGATTGTGTTGTAGCTTGTGCCTTTGATGCCATGTATATGGATGCAGAGACCGGGTTGCCTGTTATTATTGATGATAAATGTGTGGCATGTGGTGCCTGTGTGAAAGCTTGTCCGAGAAGTATTATCGAAATGCGCAAAAAGGGAAAGAAAGATCGCCGCATTTTTGTTTCCTGTATTAACAAGGAGAAAGGTGGCGTTGCAAAAAAGAATTGCGCCGTAGCCTGTATTGGATGCGGAAGATGTGTTAAAGAATGTAAGTTTGATGCCATTACCCTTGACAGTAACCTGGCATACATCGATTACAACAAATGCACGTTGTGTCGTAAATGCGTTCCCGTTTGCCCAACCAACGCTATACATGAGTTAAACTTTCCACCAAGGAAACAGAGACCGGAAGTGACTGAACAAGCTGAAGCGAAATAGGATTTTTTTGATTTTATTTTGGGGATCAAAAACAGGAGATACACTTTGAAAACATTTAGAATAGGTGGTGTCCATCCGCCGGAAAACAAAATAGCTGCACACAAACCCATTGAGGTGCTACCCGTACCTGCGACCGTTACCATTCCATTATCTCAACATCTTGGAGTACCTGCTGTGCCTGTATTGGGGAAAGGTGATCAGGTAAAGACCGGCCAGCTGATTGCACGGGGTGAGGCTTTTATCTCTGCCAATATTCATTCTTCGGTGTCGGGAAAGGTGCTTAAGGTTGACGACATGATAGATAGCAGCGGCTACAGAAAGAAGTCCATTGTAATTCAGGTTGAGGGTGATGAATGGGTTGAAGGCATAGACCGGGATAGCACATTGGTTAAGGAATGCCAGCTCAATGCTTCAGAAATTGTTAAAAAAGTACATGATCTTGGTATTGTTGGGATGGGAGGCGCCACGTTTCCATCCCACGTAAAACTGATGGTGCCCAAAGGCAAGAAGGCAGAGGTGCTTATCATCAACGGCGTGGAGTGTGAGCCATATCTGACTGCCGATCATAGATTGATGCTTGAAAAAGGGGAGGAGATACTTGCTGGAATAGCCATTCAGATGAAGGCCCTCCATGTTGAAAGAGCCATTATAGGTATTGAACACAACAAACCGGATGCCATCAAACATATGTCGGAATTATGCAGTCACTATGCCGGAATAACTGTTGTAGACCTGGAAGTTAAGTATCCCCAGGGAGCGGAGAAACAGTTGATAAAAGCTGCGATAAACCGGGAGGTGCCCTCGGGTAAGCTGCCCATTGAGGTGGGATGCGTTGTGCATAATGTGGGCACTTCGTTTGCGGTGTACGAGGCAGTGCAAAAGAACAAACCCCTGATAGAGCGAGTGGTAACTGTAGTTGGAAGGTCGTTGAAGAATCCTTCCAATTTTTTGGTGCGTATCGGCACTCCTGTTGATGCACTTGTTGAAGCTGCCGGGGGCATGCCTGATGATACCGGTAAGGTGATCAGCGGTGGCCCTATGATGGGCAAGGCGCTTAATGATCTGGGTGTTCCGGTTACCAAGGGTACCAGTGGCATATTGGTTTTTGACAAGGATGAAAGTTTCCGGAAACCGGTTTTGCCTTGTATCCGTTGCTCCAGGTGTCTGAACGTTTGTCCGATGGGCCTTGAGCCATATTTGTTGGCAGTTCTGGCTGAAAAAGACCGGATAGAGGAATGTGAACTTGAACGAATCATGGATTGTATGGAGTGTGGATCTTGTTTGTATGTTTGTCCGTCGGGCAGACCCTTGCTTGACCATATCCGTGTTGGGAAGTCGCGTGTTGGGAAAATGATCAGGGAGCGATCCTGATAAGATACAGACCATGTACACCTGATCTGATGGACCGGAAAGCTGTATGACCGATTAAATTATTTTTTTGACCGTTGAACAGAACTGGAGACTATGAATAAACTAATCATTTCGGGCTCACCACATGTGCAGACAGATGAGTCGGTTAAGAAGATCATGTATGGCGTGGTTTTGTCGCTGGTTCCTGCCATGCTTGTGTCATTTTATTTCTTTGGGCTGGCTGCGATTCTGATAACACTCACCGCTGTTGTATCATGTATGGCTTTTGAGTTTGTCATACAGAAATACCTGATCAAAGGACCTCTGACCATCTTAGACGGTTCAGCCATTATTACAGGCATTTTGCTGGCCTTTAATGTGCCGTCCAGCCTCCCCCTGTGGATGGTGGTCATTGGTTCTGCTGTTGCTATTGGGATGGGAAAGATGACATTCGGGGGCTTGGGAAAGAACCCATTTAATCCGGCGCTGGTCGGACGTGTGTTTTTAATGATCTCTTTCCCCGTAGAGATGACTAACTGGCCAAAACCGATTGCTTTCAGCACCCAGTTAACGGATGTGGTAACCGGTCCCACACCCTTGGCAGTGATGAAAGAGGGCGTGAGCCAAGGCGAGCATGTTGCTGATATATTGCCTGAGGTTCCTGGTTATGTGAACCTGTTGCTGGGAAATATGGGAGGATCAATCGGAGAGATATCTGCCCTGGCAATCATTCTTGGTGGACTATATATGCTCGTCAGGAAGATCATTACCTGGCAGATTCCCGCAGCCTATCTGGGTTCTGTGGTTGTGTTCTCCGGGGTTTTTTGGTTGATCGATCCTACGCAATATGTGGATCCGCTGTTTCACCTGATCACTGGCGGGCTTATGTTGGGAGCGATCTACATGGCTACCGACATGGTCACCAGCCCAATGAGCCACAGAGGTCAACTTGTCTTTGGCATTGGCTGTGGTGTGCTGACTATGGTGATTCGCCTGTTCGGGGCATATCCCGAGGGTGTCTCGTTCGCCATCCTGATCATGAATGCATTTGTCCCCTTAATCAATAAAGGTTTTAAACCCAAACGTTTTGGAGAGGAGGTGAAGCATGGCTAAAAAGGAATCCTCGTTTGTGAATATGGTCATGACACTGATGGTGGTTACTGCGGTAGCTTCCTTTACCCTTGCAAGCGTATACAATATCACGAAAGGGCCTATTGAGATGGCCCGTGAAGCGGCGCGGCAGCTGGCCATCACCATGGTAGTGCCTGATTTTGATGAGCTGATGACAAGAAGGTATATGCCTGCTGTTGGACGTGACTCGCTGGAATTTAATTATGCCTATAAAAATGGAGAATTGGTTGGTGTTGCCGTGGCAACTTATACCGACATGGGTTTCAGCGGCCGTATTCGCGCCATGGTAGGTTTCTATCCTGACGGACGTATCGTGGATGTGGTACACCTTGAACACCAGGAAACACCTGGCCTGGGTGATAAGATCGAAAAGGGCAAGTCCGACTGGAGTGATCAGTTCCGTGGTCTGGATCCTTCTGAGACGGTGATCAAAGTGACCAAAGATGGCGGTCAGGTAGATGCCATTACGGCTGCCACCATTACCGCGAGAGCCTATTGCGATGGTATACGCCGGGCTTATGATACATTTAGCAATCATGTTTTAAACGATGGAGGAAGTGCAGAATGAGCCAGATAAAGAACTTCACCAAAGGATTTGTAAAGGAAAACCCTGTATTCGTCTTGCTTCTGGGCCTTTGTCCGGCACTTGGGGTAACTACTTCTGCCTTTAATGGCTTTGGGATGGGGCTGGCCACCACATTCGTGTTGGTATCTTCAAACATAGTGGTTTCTCTGATAAAGAGTCAGATTCCTGATAAAGTGCGAATCCCCTCATTCATTGTTATTATCGCTTCTTTTGTGACAATTGTACAGCTGGTAATGGAAGCCTTCCTGCCCGATCTGTTTAAAGCACTTGGGTTGTTTATTCCGCTTATCGTGGTAAACTGCCTCGTGTTGGGCCGTGCTGAAGCGTTTGCCAGTAAAAAGGACACCCTTAGTTCGGTGATCGACGGACTTGGGATGGGCTTTGGATTTACATTTGCCCTGACCCTGTTGGGTGCTGTTCGTGAGTTGCTCGGCCAGGGAGCTATCTTTGGTTATTCGTTTATACAAGGTGATGGCATGCTGGTTTTTGTTCTTGCCCCAGGTGCATTTATTGGACTGGGATACCTGATCGCATTGATTAACACCATTAAGAAAACAGAATAAATTATCGCGCTATGGAATATATTCTGATCATTATAGGAGCTGTGTTTGTCAATAACATTGTGTTGGCACAATTCCTTGGCATATGTCCTTATATGGGCGTATCGGCAAAAGTATCAACTTCTGTGGGGATGTCTGGAGCCGTTATGTTTGTAATGACCCTGGCAACCATCGTTACCTATTTAATCTATACGTTTATACTGATTCCCTTCGGGATCCCTTACCTGCAGACTATCTCATACATTCTGGTGATTGCTTCCCTGGTGCAAATGGTAGAGATCATCCTGAAGAAAGTCAGCCCCGCCTTATACCAGGCGCTGGGAATATTTCTGCCGCTGATCACCACCAACTGTGCCGTGCTGGGCGTTGCCATACTGACTATACAGAAAGATTTTAATTTAATGGAAGGCATTGTATATGCCATTGCCAACGCGATTGGATTTGCCCTGGCAATAGTTTTGTTTGCAGGCATCCGCGAACACCTTGACTTGATGGATATTCCCAAAGGTATGCGGGGAGCCCCTGCCGCCCTGGTGGTAGCCGGGATCATGGCGTTGGCATTTATGGGGTTTGCAGGGTTGGTATAAATTCGAAAGTCTGAAAGTCTGAAGGTCTGAAAGTCTGAAAGTCTGAAAGTCTGAAAGTCTGAAGGTCGGAAGGTCGGAAGGTCTGAAGGTCGGAAAGTCTGAAAGTCTGAAGGTCGGAAGGTCGGAAGGTCTGAAGGTCGGAAAGTCAGTTTAAGGTTTAAAGTTTAATGTTTAAATGAAATCCGATAAATCGTAACCGGTAACCTGTAGGGGCGAAAAATATTTCGCCCACAGAACGGAGTCATCAACCTATCAAAGAAAAAAATATTTTGCGTCTTATACCTATCTTTGCAATCTTTGCGTGAAAACCCTAAACTTACCTTCAGACCTTCAGACCTTCAGACTTTCAGACTTTTGACCTTAAACCTTAAACTTTAAACCCAAATGGCCTTAGACACAATCATAGAACTACAGGATGTTTCAGTATATCA
>SKYG01000165.1 GCA_007128045.1 Bacteroidales bacterium
ACCGGCCATCCCACCCATCACCACCAACACAAACAGGGTGACCACTGGCTCGACAACGAACAGGAACACCACCACAGAGACGCCCATGATGATCTCCTTGATGATCTTCAAAGATGGATTCAATACGCTGTTGATCATGATGTTCACCTCGCCGGTGGTGTTGCGTAACAGCTCGGAGGAGTTGCGGTTCAGATAAAAGGTATAGGGTGCCTGCATGTAGGCGGTCATCAAACGGTGGCTAAAGGTGTACCTGCGGTTGTAGATGAACCGGGCCTCGAAATATCGGAAGACCAGTATATACGCATTTTTTACCACGAACACCACGATCAGAGCCATCCCACCATAGATCAGCAGATCACGCGAAGAATGAATATTCAGGCTCGAGAAGAAGCCGGTCAGCCGCTCGTGCTCCAACACGCGCGAGGGGTTGGCCACGATGGCCACAAAGGCTGGCACCATGCCGATACCAGCCACCTCAAGCACAGCAGCTCCCATCATCATCAGAAACAGGACGATGATCTTCCACTTCTCAGAACGGGAGAACAGCTTACGAAGTTTGTTGTATTCGGGAGGAAACAAGAAAAGTGAAAAGATAAAAGTGAAAAATGAAAAGTTGAGTAGAGCGAAATCCCGATACCAAACAAAATAATCAATAATCAGGATAAAAAAATTTAACCGCCATGCGCGCAGAGTAATGCGCAGGAACTCTAAAAAGGTTCCATGAAACTTTATACTGTTTACAGCTTCGCCCTTTCAGTCACATGTTATGACCTAAGCGGGGCGATATTTATCATCTTTGCAGAGACAAGGCATGCCTTGTCTCTACATTCTTTCGACCTTCGACCTTCGACCTTTGACCAGGGGCGAAAATTTTTCGCCCCTACAAACTTTGCCACAGCAGCAGCGCCTCCGGGTATACACCCAAATATTTTTCTGCCTCTCCCGGCTTGATGATTACATACCTGATCTTGCGGTCGATCAGCCCTTCGGCCTTCGCGATCAGCTTCAGCAGATAGCCTGTGTCGATCTCTTCGCCGGCCAGCAACAGGTCGATGACCGGGTTGTCGCGACCCCGCGCAAAACTGCCCACCACCCAGGCACGCTGCAAGCCACCCAGCTTCTTCGCCACATGATCCACAATATGGTCGATGCCGGTGTGCTTCAGCAACAACTCGTGGATGTTCGAAAACAAAGGGTGCTGGCTGTTGGCCTGGTAAAGCTTCTTGTTGCCCTGCATGTAGCTGTTCAACAACCCGGCCTGCTCCAGGTGGTTCAACTCCACGCGGATGGCGTTGGTCGACTCGCCAAACTCCGACGCCAGATCACGCAAATACGAGGTGGTGCGGCTGTTCAGAAAGAACTTCAGCAACAAGCGGATGCGCGTCTTGGATGTGATCAGGGCCTGGAGCATAAAAGAATCAGTCGAAAGTCAAAAGTGAAATACTTTTTTTGAGCAACAAATGTACTCATATTTTGGAATTGTGCAAAAAAATAAGAAGTTTGGGGTTCGTTGTTCGGGGTTTGGGGTCTGAAAAGGCATGTAGAGACGTCGATTTATCACGTCTCTATTGGGGGGGGGAGTTCAGGGTCGGGGTTAGGTTATTTCTGAATGATTTCCTTTTGGTTTTTATTTAACCGCAGAGGGCCACTGAGTAATTCGCAGAGGCTCGCAAAGGGTTTCACGCGGAGTTACATCATGCCGTCATATTTTTCAAGGATTTTATTTGCCTCCTGAACAGCTGATTGCGCCATCTTTAATAAAAGTGGTGATTGCGCCAACACCTCTTTGAAGAGATCAGTGAGGATGTCTCTCCTTCCTTTATATAATGAATGCTGCGATACAATTTGTTAAAAAGAATATCTGCGGTTCGGGCAAACCGGCTGGTCAACCCTTCAAAAGCATCCATTTCTTCGGGACTAAAATCGTTCGAGTCAGTTGTCTTGCTACATATATCCAAAGACCTTTTTAACCAGTTCATGGAATTCTCAAGGGCCAGAATGTTAGCCTTCAATATGTTCATTGATTGTTGTTTCATGATAGTTCGAGACTGGTATCCAGAGCATGTTGCTCAAAGGCATTACTTGGCCTGGATGGGAAGATCAATGTCTCCACCACGAAGATTATTATCAGTGCGGGAGCCAAACAGCCTTACCTGTGCCTCAGGGTCAAAACGTCTAGTGACATCCAAAATAGCTTGTTTTTCTTCTTTTTTAAGTCGCATACAACAAATATACAATAATGACAAGAAAAACGTGATTATAATTACCTGTAAAAGAACCTCCCAAGATTTCACTAAACGCTTCAACAACTCAACAGATCAACAGATCAACTTATTTCTAAGCCTCCCACCGGATGCGACAGCATGGCCCTGGCATCTTTCAACATAAGAAGCTTGTGCAGCAGGTCCCTGTCAATACTGCCACAAGCTACTGTAGCCAGGCCTTCGGAGGCGCAGTACATATAGATGTTCTGGCTCACATATCCCACGTCAATGCCTGAATAGAATGCCTTTTTGTCTTCTGTATACGTATCCATCTTGCTGAAATCTGACACCAGACATAGCGACAAAGCTGCCTCAGAGAAGAATGCCTGGTTGCCGGCCGACGCGCGGTGGTCGCCTTCACAAACCAACTTTATCGTATTCTCCAGTGCGTCATAAAGATATATGCCTGATGGCAAAAACACGTAAACTTCCACCTCCTGGTGGTTCTTCGCTGTCGGCACCGTTCGCATGCCCATCTTACCCCTGAACTCAATCCGCTTATTGATGCCGTAAGCTGCCCATAGCAGCTCCGACAGCTGCTGATCAGAGATACGTCCTCCCAAAAACTCCCGGTGTGAACGACGCCGCTGCAGGGCATCCATCAGCGGCATGCCCCCGCTCATACGTGGCTCAGGCAGTTCAAAAACGGGAGCACAATTCTTTGTTTCAGTAATCTGATAGGTATCCATGTCATAGTATTTTATTTGAGTTAGGGATGATTTAACCGCACCCTCAACTCCTCATCTTCTCAACTCCTAAACTCCTAAACTCCAACATCACCTTGATATTCTCTTCCGGATGCGCTTCCAGCAATTCAAAAGCCTGCTGCGCTTGCGACCCATGCATCTTCTGGGTGATGAGCACATCGGGATGCAGGCGCCCATGGGTGAGGTGGTCGATCACTTCGGCAAATTCGCCGTGGCTGACGCGTGATGAAACGATTCTGGCTTCTTTCCATATCAGCTCTTTGAACACCACCGGCGCAGGTTCGTTGCCGAGTCCGAGGACACATACCGTACCACCGCCACAAACTACCTGTACGCATCCCCTCACAGGGTTCACCAAGCCTTCCACCTCCATGGCATGGCCCACAGCCTCAAAGGCCACATCAACACCTCGTCCGCCAGTTTCTCGTTTGAGGCGCTCAACAGGGTCTTCTTTGGTGGCATCGATGGCCACCACATTCTCGTGGTTGTTGCGTGCAATGTCGAGACGTGGTGCCAGCACGTCGACCACATATACGGTGTTGCTGGTCACCGTGCGCACGGCATCCAGCACGCACATGCCCACCTTGCCCGTGCCCCATATCACCACTGTGTCGCCTTCCTTCACCCCGGCCCGGTTCTTGGCATGACAGCCGATGGCCAGCACCTCGATCAACGCAACATGCTCGTCGGGTATATGGCCGGGCACTTTATACAACATCGATGCCGGCAGGGAGATGTACTCTGCAAACCCGCCGTCAGAGTCGATGCCGATCAGCTTCAAACTGGTGCACGCGGTGTAATGTCCTTTTTTACATGCCGGACACGCCCCACACCAGATGATCGGGTCAGGAGCTGCCTTGTCGCCCAGCGCCCAGCCTTCCACGCCTTTTCCTACCTCGACCACGGTACCGCTAAACTCATGTCCCATGATCATCGGCGTCTTCGTACGGGGATGAAACTCTCCCTTGAAGATATGCTGATCACTACCACAAATGCTTCCGTAGCCAACCTGTAAAAGCACCTCCCCTGGCTTGCAAACAGGTTTCGGAACCTCAAGCCATTCAAGTTTATTGTAGGATGTTAATACCGATGCTTTCATATACAAATGTTTCAGGGGTATGCTTTAAGAAATTTAACCGCAATAAACGTAAGGGTTAAGATAACGGCAAAGAAACACGGAGTTATTCGCAGAGGATCAAAAATCTTTGATTAAATACTTGATTTGGTTTTTTAGTAACGGGATATCTTCAACTGCCGTTTTCCAAACCATCTCAAGGGTAACACCGAAATATTCATGAACAATGATATCTCACATGCCTGCTATATCTTTCCATGGTATGTGATTCCATAGTCTCCGGTATTCAGCCGGAATATGCTTGGCCGCTTCACCAATGATCTGAATTCTGTGCAATACCGCATCTTGTTTCTGGGGTGATCGTAAAAATTCGATATCAGAAATGTCTTTCAGGTAAGTCTCTATGAGATCGGCCGATTCAAGGATGTCTTCCAGATAAATCAGAATATCACGCTTCTTTTTCATATCGCCAACACAGACTCATCTTTTAACATATGTTCTCTTAGGCGTGGCTTTAAAGCCGACCGTTCAATCAGGTCAACCTTTTTATTTAATGTTTTCTCCAGTTCTCGTTTGATCTTTGAAAATGTAAGTAAACTGACTGGTTGATGCATTTCTACTATCAAATCAATATCACTAATATTAGAATGCTCATCCCTGGTTGTTGAACCAACAAGAGATACGGATATGGCTCCGTATTTGCTCAAAACCGGACGGATTCTCTTTTCAATCTCTGATCGTGTTAATTTCATGATCTAAGATTTATTGCTTTTATACTAATTCTTTCAAATAAGGATATCCATGTTGTTTTTGTAAAGGCAGTCATTTTGCTGACATCTCCCTCGCCATCTTTAATAAAAGTGGTGATTGCGCCAACACCTCTTTGAAGAGATCAGTGAGGATGTCTCTCCTTCCTTTATATAATGAATGCTGCGATACAACTTGCTAAAAAAGAATATCTGCGGTTCGGGCAAACCGGCTGGTCAACCCCTCAAAAGCATCCATTTCTTCGGGACTAAAATCGTTCGAGTCAGTTGTCTTGCTACATATAGCCAAAGACCTTTTTAACCAGTTCAAGGAATTCTCAAGGGCCAGAATGTTAGCCTTCAATATGTTCAGTGATTGTTGTTTCATGATAGTTCGAGACTGGTATCCAGAGCATGTTGCTCAAAGGCATTACTTGGCCTGGATGTGAAGATCAATGTCTCCACCACGAAGATTATGATCAGTGCGGGAGCCATACAGCCTTACCTGTGCCTCAGGGTCGAAACGTCTAATGACATCCAAAATAGCTTGTTTTTCTTCTTTTTTAAGTCGCATACAACAAATATACAATATTGACAAGAAAAACTCCTCAACAACTCAACAATGCAACCTATTCCTACATGCAGCTCCGCCCTTTCAGTCACATGTTATGACCTAAGCGGGCCGATATTGCCTTCCGTGCCAGGGCAACCACAAGGGTAAAATAACCGCAGAGCGCGGAGTTTCACGCAGATATCGCAAAGGACAATTAAGACGCAAAGATATGTCTTTCAACCTTAAACGTTAAACCTTAAACCGACTTTCGAACTTATGAATGGGATCCCTCACTAAGGTTCGGGACTCCGCTTCGCTCCGCCTTCTGACCTTCTGACCTTCGACCTTTGACTTTCGACCTTCGACCTTCGACTTTCGACCTTATCCCAGTAACAACCTGCTCCTCAACGCCAAAACCGCTTCTTCGACACTAAGCTTCGTGGTGTCGATCTTAAAGGTGGTAGGACCGGGTTCGTCGTAGGGGGCATCGAAGCCGGTGAGGCCCTTGATGTGCCCTTTTTTTGCCTTGGTATACAGTCCTTTGGGGTCGCGTTTCTGGGCGGTGGCCTGGTCGCAGTAGATGTAAAACTCGAAGTAGTCGGATTCACCGATGATGTAGCGTGCCATGTCGCGGTCTTCGCTGCTGGGCGACACGAAGGCGCAGATCACGATAAAGCCGTGGTCGAGCAAGGCTCTGGCAGCGTGGGCTGCACGGCGGATGTTCTCTTTGCGGTCTTGCGGACTGAAGCCCAGGTCGCCACTCAACCCATGCCGCATGATGTCGCCGTCGATCAGGAGGGTTTGCTTCCCTTCATTCCACAATTTGCGCTCGAGGCTTTTGGAGATAGTGGTCTTTCCAGCGCCGGAAATGCCTGTGAGCCATATCACCAGGGCTTTATGGCCATTGCGGCGCTCCCGCTCCTCCCTGCTGATGTTTTGTGGCATCCACTTCACGTTGGGCGAGCGCAACACGGCGCCATGCTCCTTATCCAGAGGATGCGGCAGGTATTGGTGTCCTTCACGCACAAGGTCCTCGGCGGTTTTTTTACCACCATCAGAACCCCCGTCCATGATGATATCTTCGGGGTCTGGCCACCCCCCTGCCGGCCTCCGCATCATGATGCCGTTCATCTCCACCTGTACTGCCTTGCGCACCATGCCGGCACCGACGGTGACGTTGGTGTCGGGATCGACAAGGATAAAGCTGCCGGTGGCGGCATTGCGGCGGTAGGTGTCGAGCGAAAGAGGCAGGCTGGTGTCGACGCTGACCCTGCCAATTTCGTTCAGCTCTAACTGATTCGTGGATGTGCGGTGCAGGGTATCTACGTCGATCTTATAGTGGATGTTGCGGACAAACCCTTGTATGCAGCGGGTCGTCTGCATGAGCAGGTAGGTCTTGCCCACCTGCATAGGCTCCTGGTTCATCCAGCACAGGTAGGCGTCGAAAGATCGTGAAAAGTGTGGTACGTTGTTCGACCGTACGATCATGTCACCACGACTGATGTCCAGCTCATCATCGATCTGCAACACGATAGAGTCGCCGGCACGGGCCTCCTCCAGCTCCCCATCGTATGTCACGATATTTTTTATCTTGGTGGTAAGGCGTGAAGGCAGCACGGTGATGTCGTCGCCCTTGCGGATAATTCCGGAGCTGACCCTGCCGGCATAGCCTCTGAAGTCCTGATTGGGCCGTATCACATTCTGTACCGGAAAGCGGAAGTCGATCAGGTTGCGCGCAGCATCTACATGCACATGCTCCAGGTGGTACAACAAGGTAGGGCCGTTGTACCAGGGCATCTTCTCGCTCTTTGTTACGATGTTGTCGCCATAGAGTGCCGACATAGGTATATAGGTGATGTCGTCGATATCCATGCGTGAAATGAAATCGCGGAAGTCGCCCACGATATCTTCGAACACCTGCTGGTCGTAGTCTACCAGGTCCATCTTGTTGATGGCAACCACCAGGTGGGGTATCTGCAGCAGAGACGAGATAAAGCTGTGGCGTTTGCTTTGGGTGAGCACCCCCTTGCGGGCATCGATCAGTATGATGGCCAGGTCGGCCGTGGAAGCACCCGTCACCATGTTGCGGGTGTATTGAATATGTCCGGGGGTGTCGGCGATGATGAACTTACGCCGCGGGGTGGCGAAATACCTGTAAGCCACGTCGATGGTGATCTTCTGTTCCCGTTCGGCACGTAAGCCGTCGGTCAGCAACGCCAGGTTCACCGTCTCCTCACCATTGTTTCTACAGGTAAGCTCAATGGCATCCATCTGATCCTGAAAGATAGACTTGCTATCATACAAGAGCCTGCCAATCAGTGTGCTCTTCCCGTCATCGACACTGCCGGCCGTTGTAAACCGGAGGAGGTCCATGTTCAGATACTTATTGTCAATATTTGACATTTTTAAATGTTTTAGTCACCAGGTCAAAAGTCGAAGGTCGAAAGTCGAAAGACAAGAGCTCCTATTATTAATCCTTACGTTTGAGGTATTTGATAAAGGAAGCTAGTCCACGCGCCAGCTTACGACAATTCTCTAAAATTATATTACCATCGCTTTCTTTAATATAGTTCAGATCCTTCGCCAGATATATCATGCTACGTACCTCACCGCATGACGCTTTTGAGATATACAAAAATCTTAAAAAATCAGCATCAGAACCCCTTTCGAAGCCTTCTGCTATATTATTCATTACCGAAATTGAAGCTCGTTGTATCTGATCCTTAAACCCAAAATCTTTTAGACCATTAAAAGTTTTATAAATAACACCTGCAAGATCTTTTGCCTCTTGCCATACTACCAAATCTTCAAATCCCTCTACCTTTTTCATATTATATTATGACCTATCAGCTAATTTCTTATCTCACTTAGACAAGGCATGCCTTGTCTCTACTCTCTTGACTATCGACTATCGACTTTCGACTTTCGACCTTTGACCTTTGACCTTTGACCTTGTATCAAAAATACCCCGCCCTCTTCCTATCCTCCATCGCAGTCTCACTA
>SKYG01000245.1 GCA_007128045.1 Bacteroidales bacterium
CCAGGTTTGAATAGGGATGATTGTGGGTAAATGAAAAATTGGTGCCATTGTATCCCAAAGGGTTTGGCTGATTCATTAAGTCTGCTAAAACCAACTTTCCTGAACTAACAACTACAAACTCAATCTGTTCTGTAGAGGGGTTATTCATGATATCCCAAACACGCATGGTAAGGGTATAATGACCATTTTCCAGCCTGTTAAAAGGATAAACGACCCTGCCACTTTGATAGCTGTCTTTGTCAGCCTCGTAATAACTGTTCAACACAATGGGTTGTGTGCTTTGATCATTCAGGTAAGCCAATATGTCGTGCCCGATGCGGCCGGAAATATTGATTCCGCTCTGGTCACTCAAATGGGCAAGCAACACAGGATTCTCACTGGTAGTTCCTCCGGATATAAACGTTGTGTCATTTATAAACAATTGGATTATGGGGCCTTCATTATCCGGAGCACCAACTTCGCTCGTACCCCCAATGGTAAAATCAGTAAAATAACCATGTCCATCATCAACCCCGTTGTCGAAATAATAACTGATCTTCCCCTGGTCATAATGATAAGCGATATCTTTTGGCACCACGAAAGAAAAACTAAACTCCCCATTTTCGATGCTGGCTTTGCCTTTGTAGAGTGCAGAATTTTGTATATGGAAGTTGGCCTTATTACTTCCTGACGCATTGGCCTGGGTCTGATACAGATTAAATTTATCATATACCGTCGGGAACAACACACCACTATAGTCATGTATCTTATTACCATGGTAATCAGCAATATGTCCTGACACAGTAACTTTCTGAAAGGCCCTCACGGTATCGGTAACGAACTCGGTAACGACCCTGTGCTTTGGGTAGGCCATCTGCATGGAAGGGTCACCGAGCAACACAAAATTCTTGAGCCGCCAGGGTTGCACATTGCCATCACTCTGCACCTTTGCAAGCCGGATCAGATCGCCAAGCCGGGGATAATAGCCCTCACTGTCTGGCTTGAACACATTGCGCATAAAGTTCTCGTTCAGTGTCAGGTTGGTTCCCGACCAGGCCAGACGTGTGGTGGTATATAGTGCAACAGCACCCCCATCAGGCTTCAGCAATATTCTTACGCCAGCCGACAATTCATCAGGGTCAGGCTGGTCAAAACTACTGAACTCACATGTAGCCGTCATAAACACAGGCATGTTGTAAAAATTATTCCAGGTAGCGATATCATCGAAAGTGACCACCCTTTCATGAGCCAGTCCTCTTACACCACCGTGGCCAATATAGTTGATCAGCAAGGCACCGTTATTAACCCTGGCATTGATCGCCCTGTTCACGTCAGGATAACGCGACCCGCCTGCCATGGTAATCATCTGATAAGCATCCAGGTATATTTTTTCAATATTATAATAAGGATGGTTCTGATGCACGATGTTACTTAATCGTTCAGCGTGGGTAAAATGCGTATTGTAATCGCCATCATCAGCTACAAAGACCACCTGATTGCGCCAATCAGCATAGTTCGGAATATTTATACCCATCAAGAGGTCCTGGCTGCCAGGATCAAATTCAGGAACACGATTATCATACCTGATGATCTTATCTACCAGAGCTGCTGCTTCATCAACAGTTCTGACCGGCAACCGTCCTATTCCTATATCAAGCAATCCTGCTGCTCCCTCTCCCTCATTATCGGCCAGCAGGCCATAATAATCGTCGGTCATAAACGAATTTGACGGAGATAAGGATGCCTGACTCTGATAGGTAGGGATCAGGTTGCCGCCATGGCCAAGGATGTCTTTATTATCTATTGTACCATTCCCGAAGAGCATCAGATAACGGGGCAGTTGACTGGCATCCTCCGCCCTGTCGTAAAACATCTTCATGAAATTGCGAATGGCTGTGGCATCAGGAGTACCTGAAGAAAATTCGTTATATATTTGTTGCGGACTTACAATACAGACGCTCAAGCCGTCGTGCTGGCTGCGAAAATCGGCCAGACGTCTTGCCTCATCAAGAAAGCTTTCATGACTAACGATGATCATATCATGATAGTCGATGGCATGCAGGTTCTGGTTTTCAATTTCTCCTTTTAGAGTAGGCGATAAAAATGCGCTGCCATTGAATGCAACAAACTCTCTGAGGTTGTCAGCGGCAGCACGGAACTTTTGCACCGTTCCCTGCTGTATGGTTGCTTGCTTCCTGATGTTAAACCGATCTGTAACATCCCATATAGTGACCTGCTCCGGAGCATTAACAAGTGTATACTCGGCAATATGACCATCCCCAACAATACTGGTATTTCGAAACGCCATCTGCGAACCTGAGTAACGAAGGTTCCGGGTAACATTCAGGGTTATGTAATGCAACCAACCACGGGCAGTGATCTGAGGCCTGTTGTATTGTAATGTTACAGATATATTATTCTGTTGAACCGGATTGAATAACAAGGAAGATTTAGACTGACGTGCATAAAAACCGATGTCATCCAGCAAATTTACCGATGGCACTGAAATCACCGTTTCCTCCGCACCTGCCCTGACACTAAAGGTACTGTTAACCGGTGAGCGGGCAGCAACCGAGACCTTTACCCTCGACGGGCTATTGATGTCAATATCAGCAAAATCGAAGTTAAACGATCTGTTTTGAGTCGTTTCAAACACTTCACCGTACCACTCCCGCCCACTACCTATGAGATTGGTAAGCTCTTTCTGATGGTAGGCAACATCAAGAAAGGTATTTACCTGATGTGTAGGCTCACCGGTATCGGATTGCTTAACACCAATCCGTTTCCCACTACCCTCGCTGGTTGTAATGAAATAACAGTTCTCATTAGAATATAGGTGCACCTGGTGGTCAAAAAAGCCGGAATTTTTATCATAGTACCAATAATCAGGCGACTGCCCATAAAAAAGTATGTAGTCATTCTGTCCGAACACACCTCCAGCAGTACCACTGATAAAAATAGCATTTTCTATAAGATCATCATGTCTGCTGGCCATATTTGACTCAGGAAGCATCCCCCCACCATTTCCATATAAACTGATCTGACTCTTTTGCAGGTTGGCCATGGGTATGCCCAGCTGCTGCAGGTCATTATATCCCAGCCGGTGTATACCGGTCTTTTCAACGCAAACCTTATACCAATTCCCCTGAGCCAACACTGAGTTTGAAGCGTAGGTTTGAGCCAGCTCATAACTGATTGACTTGTCATAATTATTAGACGCGGTCAAGCTGAATGAGATAAGTTTTTCAAAACTGCCTGATGAAGGATGATAACGGAAGGGGTAGAAACTAATTACAGAATAATGCCGCTTGCGCTCCCATTGCTCCCCGGTTGTCACCCGTATCTCCTGATTTCTAAATCCGGAAGCTTCCAAAACATCCCGCTCTTCATGTGTTACGGGGATAAATACTGCATCCGTGACACTGAAATCGTGGCTAAAATGAGGTACCTCATTTTGTTTCCGGTACGTATATAATGGAACTGAAGGCATGGTATCAGAAAAGACACCGCCCGGAAAATACAGAGCATCGGTAAACTGGTCTTCGCCAAATGGAATTCGCTGTGGCACATCCCACTGCAGTTCAATTTTGCGAACCAATTCCTGAGAAACGGAAACAGAAATACCAACAACAAAAAAAAGCAGTATATAACAAACTGTCTTAAGTCTTATCATTTTCAATCCATTGAGAAGTTGTCATAAAATATCCTGACAACCTTCCGGAAACTACAATACAATAAAAATATAAAAAAAACTTTTGATAGTAAAACACAAAATCAAAGCACTTGTTTTAAAAACGGGAAAATGGGTGTAATATTATTTTGATATGTTTTAATTGGTTGAAGGTTGAAGGTTGAATGGATTATTTGTAGGGACAGGGCTTGACCTGTCCGAAAGGTCAAAGGTCAAAAAAATCCCTGAACATTATATCGTATAGCCAATATATACTAAATTTGCGGGAGGAGAGTTATTACTGTGGCATTCTGATCAGATGTAAACGAATCCGATAAGTGATGATTGTGCGTGCGGTTCATTTTATTATGTTGATAGCTCTATGGTTGATGCATTTACCATGTATCAGGGCCCAGGATGCCATCTTCTCGCAATATTATGCATCACCGATATACCTAAACCCGGCTTTTACCGGCACAGGTGCCGGTTCACGGATCGTGATGAATTACCGTAACCAGCCATTCCCGCGCCTGGGCACTTTTTCAACCATCAATGTTTCTTATGATACAGACCTTCCATCCGTAAACAGTGGGTTAGGACTTATCGTAACCAGCGACCATCAGGGTGGCTTGCTGATGCGTAACAACATTAGTGCTGTATATGCCTATCACCTGCAAGCCGGTGAAAAGCTGTTTATTAACTTTGGCGCTCAGGCGGGCTATTACCGGAAAGACCTTAATTGGAACAACCTTACTTTTGCAGATGCAGACGAACCCCCACCTGAAGAAACCTGGAACCACGCATCAAATTTCGCTGCCGGCCTTCTGATTCACAGCGACTGGTATTATGCCGGTCTTTCGGCACATCATCTCAACAGACCACGGGAAAGTTTCTATGGAAACCACAGACTACCAATAAAATATACCGCCCACATGGGAATGTATGTTGAACCCTCGCAGCAGCGCAGGGCCAATACTTTGCCGTTCAATTACTTCATCTCACCCAATTTGATAGTGCAGAATCAAGGAGAATACTACAGAATAAATTATGGATTCTATGCAGGTATTGAGTCACTCATGGCCGGGGTATGGTACAGACAAGACCTGAACAATCCAAATACCATCATCTTTCTTGTCGGCCTAAGCCTCGACAATTACCGCATAGGCTATAGTTATGATTATTCGCTTTCAGGATACTCAAGCGCAACACACGGAGCCCACGAACTAAGTGTAGCAATATATTTTCATGATCCAAAAAGAAATTTGAGAGAGCGGATACTAAACTGTCCACGTTTTTAGTTATTTTTGTACCATGATCAAAACTAATTTGCAATGAGAATACAATTTCCAAGCCACTGTAGTGTTTACAGTTTGGTTCTATTCATGACAATTGCCGGTTTATCCTCGTGTAAAAAAGAGACCTCTCCGACTACCGGGTGGAACTACAACGACCCGGACCACGGAGGTTTTGAGGTCGTCAGCTATCAGGAGCAACAAACCGGGCCTGGCCTTGTATTTATCGAAGGAGGCACCTTTGTAATGGGCAACTCCCAGGATGACGTAATGTATGACTGGAACAACCTGCGCAGACGAGTCACCGTGTCTTCCTTCTATATGGATGAAACAGAGGTCAGAAACCTCGACTATATTGAATACCTTTTTTGGACCAGCAGGGTGCTTGGTGGCCTTTATCCCGAAGTATACAGGAGCGCATTGCCCGACACGTTGGTTTGGAGAGACCCAATGGCCTACAATGAACCCTTTGTGGAGAATTACTTAAGACACCCCGCATACCGTGACTATCCTGTCGTGGGTGTAAGCTGGGTGCAAGCATCCAGGTACGCCGACTGGCGCACTGACCGCGTCAATGAAATGATCCTGATTAGAAGAGGAATTATTGACTTTGACCCCGAGTCCCTGTTTACCACTGAGGCTTATTATGCCGGACTTTATGAAGGCACTGTAAGAAGGAACCTGCCTGATATGGACCCCAGAGGTACAGGAGAACGACGTGTCCGTCAGGAAGATGGTATTCTCCTGCCCAGATACAGACTCCCCACCGAGGCCGAGTGGGAGTTTGCCGCACTGGGGCTTATTGGAAATACCGTTGAAGAACGCATTCTTGAAGGCAGGGTATACCCATGGGCAGGAAACACCATACGCAGCAGTGAAAGAAAAACCAGGGGCATTTTTATGGCAAACGTGCAAAGAGGCAGGGGCGATATGATGGGTGTTGCAGGAAACCTTAATGATGGTGGCGAAATAACCGTTCCGGTTTACTCATATTGGCCAAACGATTATGGCCTCTACAATATGGCCGGGAATGTTAATGAATGGGTAAAGGATGTATACAGACCCCTGTCTCATGAAGACGTTGCAGGATTCAGGCCTTTCAGGGGAAATGTTTTTCAAACACTTGACCTCAATGCTAACGGTGAACCCCAAATTGATTCCCTGGGCAGGTTGGTGTACAAACCAGATACGATTCAACGCAGAAACTACAGATCACCCAACAATATCGGATATCTGGATGGAGACTCTCTGTCTGTTATCCAGGGCGACTCCCTAATGTATAATTATGGGGTTAATACCCTGATCAGTGACGAAGCCAGAGTATATAAAGGTGGTAGCTGGAAAGACCGCGTGTATTGGATCAACCCCGGAACCAGAAGGTTCCTTAATGAGAACATGTCTACCAACGACATTGGCTTCAGATGTGCCATGACCAGGGTAGGTAGTCCCATCGGATACTAGTACCTTAGCCAGTGCATGACTTTCTTATGGATCAAAAAAACGCACTGACATACCTGCATCAACTCGCTTTGAGCGGAGCACCTATATGTACTGATAGCAGGACAGCCATTAGTAACAGCATCTATTTTGCGCTCAGAGGAGACAACTTCAACGGCAACGACTTTGCTGCACAGGCACTCTCAAACGGATGTCGGCTGGCGGTTATCGATGACCCCACAAAAAAGACCAACAACAACTACCTGCTGGTCGATGATGTGCTAACTACCCTGCAGCATCTTGCACGGTTACACAGACAACAATTCACTGTTCCCGTGGTTGGCATTACAGGATCCAATGGCAAAACCACCACAAAAGAACTGATACATGCTGTGCTGTCAAGCACCTTCTATTCCACTGCTACCAAAGGAAACCTGAATAACCATATTGGTGTTCCCCGCACCTTGCTAGACTTCCGTGAACCACTGAATATCGCTATCATTGAAATGGGAGCAAACCATATTCATGAGATCGACAAGCTTTGTAAACTGGCCCTGCCTGATTATGGCCTGATTACCAACATTGGGAAAGCACATCTTGAAGGGTTTGGCTCCTTTGAGAATGTTGTTGCCGCCAAGACCGAACTTTATACACACATAGCAGAAAATAAGGGTGTATTATTTGTTAATGGCGACGATGAAATTCTCCTGAAACACTCCGGCAACACACAAAGAATTCTCTATGGAAAAAATAATTCCTATCATTGCAGTGGAACCATTCTCTCTGCTCATCCCTACCTGAGCATATCCTATCATGTGAACAAGGCTTTTGGCAAAACCAGGCAGGGAGCCCGGGGCACTATTCATTCAAACCTTACAGGAAGCTATAACTTTGATAACATCCTGGCAGCCGTAACAATTGGTTTGTTTTTTGGTGTTGCAGATTCAAGCATTGTCAAAGCAATTGAAAGCTACCACCCTTCCAATAATCGCTCTCAGCTTATTGAGACCAGCCGTAATAAGCTTATTATGGATGCATATAATGCAAACCCCACAAGCATGGCCGCATCAATAAGCAACTTCCTCCAATATAAATCTGAAGGAAAAACGGCAGTATTTCTTGGTGATATGCTTGAATTGGGTTCTTATGCCTTGCAAGAGCACAAACATATTTTTCAGATCATAAAAAGCAACCAGTTTGATTTGTCTGTCTTTGTTGGAAATATATTCTCCCAGGTTGTTGAAGCCAAAGATAATATCCATATCTTTCCGGATGTGGAAACAGCCAGAAACTGGCTAAAAAACAACCCACTCAACGACTATAGTATTCTTGTTAAGGGATCAAGGGGAATTAAAATGGAAACGCTACAAGCATATCTCTGACCTTTCGACCTTTGACCTTCGACCTTTGACCTTTGACAAATTTAAAAACACATGGAATATTTTGCTACTGGTGTGATGTCTGGTACCTCCCTGGATGGCATGGATATTTGCTGGTCCAGGTTCCGTTTCATCGATGACACCTGGACGTACGAGATCCTGGCTGCAGAAACCATCCCCTACCCTGACACATGGAGGCAAAGACTCAAAGAAGCAGGCAGCTTACCGGGAAGACAATTGATAGAACTGCACAACAACTATGGACATTTTACCGGCAATACATTACTGGATTTCTTCAGAAGGCACCAGATCAGCAACCCAGGTATAGTTTCCTGCCATGGCCATACCGTGTTTCATCGCCCGGACCTTGGCTATACATTTCAATTGGGAAACTGTGCAGCAATCGCATCAAAGATCCCAAACATGGTCATTGGCGACTTCCGTTCACTCGATGTCGCCTTGAAAGGCCAGGGTGCTCCTTTGGTACCAGTAGGCGACCAATTGCTATTTTCTGACTACAACTATTGCCTGAACCTGGGAGGGTTTGCAAACATCTCATATGTAAAACATGGTGAAAGACGTGC